>JBDHDY010000055.1:0-20713 GCA_039591275.1 Gemmatimonadota bacterium
GTTTGAACAACTGGATGAATCGACTATCGACCTGGTGGTCGCGGGGAATGCCGATTCCATCACCATGGTGGAAGGTGGTGCCCTGGAACTCAGTGAGCAGGAAGTAGGCGACGCGTTGGAGGCGGCCGGGCAGGCTATCGCCGAGTTAGTGGGTGTCGCAGGCGAGGTGATTCCCAAGGCCGTCGTGCCGAAGATGGACTGGGAGAGGCGAGAGATCCCCGAGGAGCTCGAGGCACGGGTCCGGGAAGCCGTCGGCGATCGGGTGCGAGCGGCGATCTACAACGCCGACAAGGCTGGCCGCGCCGAGGCCGTTGCGGCGCTCAAGGCCGAAGTGGTAGAGCAACTCTCTGAGCACTTCCCGGAAAACATTGGGGACATCGGATCCGTCTTCGGCGACATCGAGTCCGAAACGATGCGCGCTCAGGTGTTGGAGACGGGAGAACGGATCGATGGCCGCGACACCGACTCGGTGCGACAGATTCTGTGCGAAGTCGGCTGGCTTCCCCGGAGTCATGGATCAGCGCTGTTCACTCGGGGAGAGACCCAAGCCATGGTGGCCACGACCCTCGGGACCGTGGGCGACGAGCAGCGTATCGACAACATCGATCTTCCAGGCGAAACCTCGAAGAGCTTCATGCTCCACTACAATTTCCCACCGTTCTCGGTGGGGGAAGCTCGTCCGGTGCGCGGTGTATCGCGTAGGGAAATCGGGCACGGGGCATTGGCTGAGCGCGCGCTGCAGGCTCTACTACCTCCCTACGATGAGTTTCCATACACCATCCGCCTCGTGTCGGAGATCTTGGAGTCGAACGGCTCATCGTCGATGGCGACTGTATGCGGCGGATCCCTGTCGCTGATGGACGCTGGTGTTCCCCTCAAGGCCCCGTGTGCGGGAGTGGCCATGGGGTTGATCAAGGAAGGTGAGCAGGTGGCTGTCTTGACCGACATTTTGGGAGCCGAGGATCACCTAGGGGACATGGATTTCAAAGTGGCCGGGACGCGAGATGGAATCACATCCATCCAGATGGACATCAAGATTCAGGGTCTCGATCTCGCGACACTGCGGGATGCCTTGGAGAAGGCGCGACGAGCCAGACTGCACATCCTCGACGTAATGGCTGAGACACTTAGCCAGCACCGCAGTACACTGTCGCCGTACGCGCCGCGCATTCTGACGATCCAGATCAATCCCGAAAAGATCGGTGATATCATCGGACCGAAGGGGAAAGTGATCAGAAGCATACAGGAAGAGACCGGCGCTGAAATCAATGTCGATGATTCGGGCGTCGTCACAATTTCTTCTGTTGATGGAGCGGCCGGAGAACAGGCGAAGGCGATGATTGCCGCCATCGTCGAGGAGCCCGAAGTCGGGAAGGTCTACGAGGGAACAGTCAAAAACACGACAGCTTTCGGGGCATTTGTCGAGATTCTCCCGGGGACCGAAGGACTCCTCCACATATCAGAACTCGACCACTCACGGGTGGAACGGACTGAGGATGTCGTCAACAAAGGCGATGTCGTGCGTGTGAAGCTGGTGAGTGTGGATGAGCGCGGCCGCATGCGTCTTTCGCGCAAGGCGTTGCTCGAACAGTAGCTGGCGCTGGGATTCAGCGAGTCATTGCAGCCGCGCTGCTGAACGGCCCGGGTGCTTCCGGGTGATGACTCCAACTCGTTTACAAACCTTCCGCAGGCGGAAGGTTTTTTGTTCTAGGGCAGTCCTGCTCGATGAACCCTCCGGTGTTGTCGGAATGCCATCGGCGTATCTGACTTTGCTGCCACAATGATTCTGTGGCTTGGGGTGCGCGAGCGACCACCGTAGTAGACGCAAGGCCCAAAAAGGCATAGATTTACGCCGCCCCGTGGGGGCGTGTTGGAAGCGTGTTCTGGCCCGCCGCGACCCGGCGGGCCATTTCGGTTAGAGTCCACTGTAACCTCTTGTCGTAAAACAACTTGTCTCTACTCACCAAGAAGCTCGACGAGGGAATGTACCGCACCGACGCCGACAACGGCGTTGTGGTGATTTCCGAAGAACTGTCCGGGGTGCGCTCAGTGGCAGTGGGGATCTGGGTCCGCCGGGCGTCGGTACACGAAATCCCCTCCAAGATGGGAGTGTCCCATCTGCTCGAGCACATGGTCTTCAAGGGGACAGAGCGACGTACCGCGCGGGACATTGCCTTGGAGCTTGAAGTGCGTGGGGGTTCCCTGGATGCCTTTACGGCCAGGGACCACACGTCGTATCAGGCCCGGGTGCTCGACGAAGATCTGCCCCGGGCCCTCGATGTACTCACCGATTTGGTGCGCAACCCATGCTTGCGGTCCAGCGACCTCGAACTCGAGCGCCGAGTAGTCCTGGAGGAGATTAGCACAGTTCAGGATACTCCTGATGATTGGGTGTTCGAGTTGCATGGACGGACGCTATGGCCTGAACATCCGTACGGTTTCTCGATTCTCGGGACGCGCGAAACGGTTGCCGACCTTCAGGCATCCGATTTAGAGGAGTTGCATCGGATGGCGTACCATCCGCGCCAGGTGGTGATCGCCGCTGCCGGGAGCCTCAATCACGATGTGTTGCTCAAGCTGCTGGCGAAGTGCGGTTGGTTTACGTTCGCGCCGGGTCCCGAGCCGACAGTTGTCGAGCCTGTGCCCATCGGTCAGCGAACTAAGAAACACGTCAAGAGAGACCTAGCGCAGACACATATTGTGCTAGGCACCGACACCTTCCCCTACGCCGACGAGCGCCGCTACGCACTCCTGCTCCTCAACACCGTTCTCGGCGCCGGGATGTCCAGCATGCTGTTTCAACGCATCCGGGAGGAGTTGGGCCTGGCATATGCCGTCTATGCCTATCACTCTTTCTACCAGCATTCGGGAGTCACGGGAGTGTATGTGGGAACCCATCCCACCACTGCCGATCAGGCACTGGATGCGATCATGCAAGAACTGGCGACGCTGGCAAAGGGTGGGCTGTCTCCTCAGGCCCTGGCTGAAGCGAAGCAGCAGTTGAAGGGGCAAGTGACGCTTTCGCTCGAGAGTTCCGCGGCGCGGATGTACCGGGCGGCAAGCGTGGCTTTGTATGGACAACCCTACAAAACGATTGATCAGGTTTTGGCGGAGATCGATCAAGTTCCCGCAGACAGAGTCGCTGCGGTCGCGAGCGAGTTCTTCGATCCCGAGCGTCAGACCGTGGCATGGCTCGGTCCCAATTGATTCACCTGTTCAGATTTTGAGCGTTCAATGCATATCGGAGTTCCGAAGGAAATCAAAGCAAATGAGAACCGGGTAGCGCTGGTACCGGCGGGCGCTGAGGTGTTAGTGTCTGACGGGCACACCGTCTTCGTAGAGACCGGAGCTGGAAGCGGCAGCGGTTTCCCGGACGAGGCCTATTCGGACGTGGGCGCCACCGTCATTTCCGGGGCTGAGAAGGTATGGGCGCAGTCGGAGATGATCATCAAGGTCAAGGAGCCCATCGAGCCGGAGTGGCCGCTCATGCGGTCCGGGCAGATCATCTTCACTTACTTTCATTTCGCGGCCAGCGAAACGCTGACCCGGGCGGTTATGGATTCGGCGTGCGTGGCCATTGCCTACGAGACCGTGCAGCTCTCCTCGGGGGAGCTTCCCTTACTTACGCCGATGAGCGAGGTGGCCGGACGGATGGCCGTGCAGGAGGGTGCCAAGTACCTCGAGCGTGCCACCGGTGGACGGGGCATACTGCTCGCAGGCGTACCAGGTGTCTCGCCTGGCGACGTGCTCATCATCGGGGCTGGCGTCGTGGGAACGAATGCGGCCAAGATGGCTGCAGGGTCCGGGGCGAACGTCGTCGTGTTGGACGTGTCGTTGGAGCGGCTCCGCTATCTCGACGACGTCATGCCGGCCAATGTCAGGATGCTGTACTCCAATCGACACAACTTGGTCGAATGCTTGGAGCGCGCCGACTTGGTCGTGGGAGCTGTGCTCTTGCCAGGTGCGAAGGCGCCCAAACTCGTCCGACGAGAGGATCTAGCCCGGATGAAGCAGGGGGCCGTGATCGTTGACGTGGCGGTGGATCAGGGTGGGTGTGTGGAGACCGCGAAACCCACGACCCATGCTGATCCCACGTATGTGGTCGACGGCGTCATCCACTATGCGGTCGCCAACATGCCGGGTGGGGTCCCTCGGACCTCTACCCTCGCGCTCACGAATGCGACGTTTCCCTACGCTCGACGCATAGCCCAATGCGGTTGGCAAAGTGCCTGCAGAAGCGACCACGCCGTCTTCCTCGGGTTGAATGTCGTTAACGGAAAGGTGCTCTACCCGGGGGTGGCGGAAGCCTTCGGTCTGGAGCTCTCTGATCCGGCTGCAGTGCTCGGGGACGCGTAGGATGTGGGCTCACAGGGGCAACTGGTAACTCTGCGTCTTGTCAGGACTTAGCTCGCCTATTAGGTTAGCCCTGATGCTGCCTGGGGCGTGCTGGGTCTGCGCACTCTGCACCCTCCTTTTTTTCATCTTTTTCATCGCTGCCGACTAAAGAATGCGCTGGCCCAAAACCAAGTTCGGTACCCTGCTGCCGGCCAATGAGATCGCTGTAGACCTTGGAACGACGAACACGCTCATCTACGTGCGTGGTCAGGGGATCGTCCTCAACGAGCCCTCGGTGGTTGCCGTCGAGAAGGCCACTGGGAAAGCGCACGGGATCGGCCTGGAGGCCAAGCGGATGCTTGGCCGGACGCCGGACGCCATCAGTGCGGTCCGGCCGCTGAAAGACGGAGTGATCGCGGATTTCGACATCACCGAGAAGATGTTGCGCTACTTCCTTTCCTCGATCATCAACAAGCATGTCTTCCGGGTGAAACCAAAGGTCATCGTGTGCGTTCCCAGCGGAATTACGGGAGTGGAGAAGCGTGCTGTGCGTGACAGTGCGCAATCGGCCGGGGCGAAGGAGGTCTACATGGTGGCGGAGCCCATGGCGGCCGCCATAGGAGTAGGGTTGCCCGTCGAAACGCCCACCGGCAATATGGTCATCGATGTTGGTGGGGGGACGACAGAGATCGCCGTGATTGCGCTGTCCGGAATCGTGAGCGACACGTCGATCCGGACCGGCGGAGATGAGCTCGACCAGGCTATCGTGCAATTCATGCGCAAGAATTACAACCTGCTGATTGGAGAGCCGACCGCCGAATCGATCAAGATCCAGATTGGTTCCGCGGCGCCAGTGGGTGAAGAGAAGGAGATGGAGGCGAAGGGACGCGACCTCGTGTCGGGAATTCCCAAAGTCGTACGGGTGCACTCGAGCGAGATTCGGGAGGCTATCCAGGAGCCGATTCAGCAGATCGTGGATGCCGTTCGGCGCGCGTTGGAAATCACGCCTCCGGAGTTGGCTAGCGACATCGTCGACCGTGGGATCGTCATGGCTGGTGGTGGGGCGATGATACGTGGACTCGATGTCCTCCTGTCGCAGGAGACATCGCTTCCCATCCGGCTCGATGAGGATCCGTTAACGTGTGTGGTCCGCGGCACCGGCCGGATCCTTGAAGATCCTGAGAAATACCGCGCGGTTCTAGCAACATAGGCCTTGTGAGCTTCGCGTCCGAACGTTTCGCTTCGCGCCGCGATACGATCGTCTTTCTCGTTTGTCTGCTGCTCGGCGTTGGAGCCCGCGCGGCTCCACCGGATTGGAGCGAGCTGCTGGCGTCGCAGATACGCCGTTCCCTGCTGGCACCGTTTCTTGGGTTACAGCAGCGGGCCGAGCAGATCCGAAGCAGCCGCGCTGATTTCGACAGGGTGGTCGCCGAGCGAGATTCCAGCATCCTCGCGGCGGCCCTGCTCGAGACGCTGCAACGGGAGAATGAGCGCCTGCGGTCGATTGTTGGGCTGCGGTCACGACTTCCTGTGCACCACGTGGCCGGTGAAGTCCTTCACCAGGCCAGACCCACCGACGCGTTCACGTTTCTCGTCACCATCGGAGGCAACAACGGGGTGAGACTGTGGGCTCCCGTGATCGCTCCTGCGGGCCTCGTTGGGCACATTCAAACGGTGGATGGCGGTACGGCGGCTGCATTGACGTGGGCTCATCCGGAGTTTCGAGCAAGCGCAACTGGCCTGGACGGTGGGTTGACGGGCATAGTGGAGCCGTGGACTGGAGAAGGTCCCAACTTGATGCTTCAGCTGCGCTACGTCCCTTATCTGGTGGAGGTCCCGTCGGGGACGGTGGTCTACACCTCGGGGCTTGGCGGCGTGTATCCACGTGGCATTCCCATTGGCCGCGTCATCGATGTCGTTGAAGAAGAAGAGGGATGGTCTCGGACCTATCTCGTTGAACCTGCGGTTTCTCTGGCAGCGGTATCGCACGTTTTGATCTTGCTGGCTGAAGCGTCGAACCTCAGTGACGTGTTCGCGTCGTCCGACCCATGACTGGTGGAGCGGAGCGGTACAGAATCACATTCGTCCTGCTCCTGTTGGTGCTGCTGCATTTCGCTGTGCGGCCCTGGCTGGGGGACAGCCGCGGAGCACCAGATTTTCTGCTCTTGGCCTTGATGCTGTACGCCATCAGGGCGCGTCCCGGGAATGGTGCGTTAGCTGGGTTCGCAGTGGGGCTGGTGGGCGATGCCTTGACCCAAGAAGCGTTCGGAGCTGGAATCTTGGCCCACACAGTAGTCGGATACCTCTTGGCGTGGGGGAAAGCGATATTCTTTCCTGACAACCTTCTCGTCAATGCGGGTTTTTTCCTGGTGGGTGCTTGGGCTCGGGACGTCCTATTCCTTCTTGCGGATGGGCATCTGTCGTTAGCGGCCATGGCATGGCAACTGATCTCTTGGTCTCTCCTCAAGGCTTTCACGACCACGATGGCGGGGATCGTCGTTGTGTTAGTGTTTCGGCGCTGGCTGGAGGTTAAGATCGCGACGTGAATTGGCATCACCCCCATCAGCTAGCTCGGCGCGCACAGACCACAGGTTGGGTCATCATCGCCGTGTTCCTGGTTCTGCTGGCCGCGTTCTTCCGGCTACAGGTTCTCGGGGAAGACCGCTATGTGTTCCAGTCCGAGAAGAACCGATTGCGACCGGTGGCGCTAGCTGCGCTGCGCGGTTTGATCACTGATCGCAATGGAGTTGTCCTCGCCGACAACGTACCGGGGTTTACGATCTCGCTACTCGCTCCGTCGAGTGACTCCTTGCGGGCCACGCTGGCCGACATTGCTCCCCTTGCCCAACTCGACTCGACGCAACTCGATGCCATCGTAGCGGCACATCGGCAGGCACCGCTCAATCCGGTCGTGGTGATGCGTGATGCGCCCCTCGAGGTCGTGTCGGCGCTGGAGGAACGACGCGTGGCCATTCCCGGTCTCGTCGTCCAGAGCGAGCCGAAGCGGCGGTATCCGCATGGTGAGCTCGTTGCTCACATCCTGGGGTACGTTTCCGAGATCACCGAAGAAGAACTTGCCTCCCGCCGTTTCGAGGGCGCCAGGCTTGGCACGTTGGTTGGCAGGTCTGGGCTCGAGCGTGCGTACGACGAACGACTTCGAGGTATTGATGGAGTGCGTTTCTTCGAGGTGGATGCTCGCGGGCGGACGATCCGAAATCACGGAGTGTTGCCGGGGGGCGAGCCACAGCAGGGTGAGCACATTCGGACCGCGATCGATATCGAGCTGCAGCACTATATAGCAGAAATCTTTCCGATGGAAATGCAGGGTGCGGTGTTGGCCATGGATCCTCGCAACGGCGACGTTTTGGCCATGCATTCGGCGCCCAGCTACGACCCCAACGAGTTCATCGGTGGGATCGACCCGGACGTCTGGCGCAGGCTTCGGGAGGCAGAGTCCAAGCCCCTGTACAATCGGGCGATCCAAGGCATCTACCCACCGGCCTCCCCCTGGAAGCTCGTCATTGCTTCGATGGCCCTGAGGAGGGGTCTCGTAACGCTGGACTCGAAGATGCCACTGCGGTGTCGCGGCGGGTTACAATATTACAATCGGTACTTCCGCTGCTGGAAAACGGACGGCCACGGCTCACTGACGCTGGCAGAGGCAATTCGCTTCTCCTGTGACGTCTATTTCTATCAGCTGGGTCAAGAGCTGGGTATCGATCTTTTGTTGAGCGAGGGCGTTGGACTTGGGTTTGGGTCGAAGACCGGTATCGACCTTCCGAACGAGATCACGCCGCTGTACCCCGCATCTAAGGAATACTTCGATCGCCGATATGGGCCCCGCGGATGGACGAACGCGGTGGCGCTGAATCTTGCGATTGGGCAGGGAGAGAACTCGCAGACGCTGATCAACATGGTGCGTTTCTACGCGATGCTTGCAAACGAGGGAGGGGCAGCGCCAGTTCCGCGACTAGTTCCCTCGGACCGAGTGGTAAAGGGTGCGCCACTCGGCATTTCCGAGGAAGAGCTTCAGGGGCTTCGGGAGGCGTTGGTCGCGGTCGTTGAGGGAGGCACCGCCGCCCGTTCGCGTATAGCAAATCTGCGTATTGCGGGGAAAACGGGTACGGCTCAAAATAGTCACGGGAAAGACCATGGATGGTTCATTGCCTTCGCACCGGCAGGTGAGCCGCAAATTGTCGTAGGTGCAGTTGTGGAATTCGCCGAACACGGCTCCGATGTCGCGCCCATGGTAACCAACATCATCGCCCGACACCTGCTCGGTGCGGAGTCAGTGGAGGACCGTAATTTCCGCCTTGTGGTGCCGTCAGATTCGGCGCCACTACCCATTCAAATCCTGCCGGACACGGTCGTACAGGGTTTCACGACTCGCGATCTCGATGCGTCGCACTGAGCTCGATAGGCCACTTCTGATCTTGGTCACCGCCCTTGTGATTGTGGGCGTGTCGACTCTGTATTCGGCCGGTCAGACGGACTTTCCAACCATCGCGTCCGACATGTGGCTGCGGCAGTTGGGTTGGCTGGCGGCTGGCGTTGTCGGCGCGATCCTGATCTTTCGAGTCTCTCCGCACTTGTTGGATTGGATAACTCCCTTTATTTACGCTTTTGCGATCCTGCTGCTCATCGTGACGCTGTTCTTCGGGTCGGGGGCGGGGACGGCGGCCGGGAGCCGCTCATGGATTGATATAGGTGGAGTGCATTTGGGCCAGCCGGCCGAATTTGCGAAGTTTGCCACCATTCTGTTGCTGGCCCGACACCTGGCCGGACGACGTTACCCGCCGCGATCCCTGGCGGAGACCATTCCTGCAGGCGTCATCGTGTTGGTGCCGTTCTTGCTGGTTGGACTGCAACCGGACCTCGGCAGTGCCATTGTGTTCCTCGGAATTCTCTTCGCGATGCTTTTTTGGGTGGGGGTCAGGCCGTGGCTACTTTTGCTTCTCGTTTCGCCAATGGTCAGCCTGATCCTCGCTTTTTCCACGGGCCTTTGGGGAGCGTGGATTGTCTCGATCACGCTGTTGCTATTCTGGCTTCGCCCTTTCGTGGCAGAGGCGCTGGTCGTATGGGGAGCGAATGCGTTTATGGGGGTCGTCGCGCTGGGAATCTGGCAGGGGCTGGCACCGTACCAGCGAAGCCGGATTCTCTCGTTCATCAACCCTGAGGTGGATCCCCGCGCAACAGGCTGGAACATCATTCAATCTCAAGTGGCCATCGGATCGGGAGGTGTGTTTGGGAAGGGATTCACTGCGGGTACGCAGAAGCGCCTCGCATTTTTGCCGGCCCAGTACACGGATTTCATATACTCCATCGTCGGTGAGGAGTTTGGATTCTTAGGCGTGCTGCTGACACTTGCGCTGTTCGCCGCCTTGCTGCTGGCCCTCATTCGAATTGCTCGCACCGCCGTGGACCCGTATTCCAGCATGGCGGTAGCCGGAGTGGCTGGAATGATTCTGACGCACGTGGCGGAAAATATCGGCATGACGGTAGGACTACTCCCAGTTGCTGGCATCCCGCTGCCCTTCTTCTCGTATGGAGGTTCGTTCCTTATCATTTGTCTGATCAGCGTCGGCATGGCGCTACGTGTTTCCCGGGACGCACAACTGGCTGGGTACGGAGCAGCCTAGCGCGCCTCGACGAGGTCGGTGCAGATTCCGGACGTTCTTTGCACCCCTTATCATCATACGGCACGAAGTTAACTACACCTCATTTATCTGATTTCATGGCTTGGTTTAGAAAAGAGCGTAAACAGCGACGATTCGCGGGAGATCGACACGAGATTCCGGCCGACGCCTGGGATAAATGCACGAAGTGTGGGCACGTGGATCTTCGGGAAAAGTTTGAGCGGGCAATGCACGTATGCCCCCAGTGCGGCTTCCACCGACGGATCGGTGCGCATCAGTACATCGAGCTACTCACCGATCAGGGCACGTTCAAGGAGCTCTTCACGGATCTTCGGTCTACGAACCCTCTCAACTTCGAGGGCTACACGGACCGTCTCGCTTCGGCTCGCCGCAAGGGCGGTGCGAGCGATGCGATCGTGACAGGGCATGGCACCCTGGACGGTGACAAGCTCAATCTCGGGGTCATGGAGTTCGCGTTTATGGGAGGCTCCATGGGGTCGGTCGTAGGAGAGAAGATCGCGCGCCTCGCCCAGCGCTCGGTGGAGCGGCGAGTACCTTTGGTCCTTGTGTCGCAGTCGGGTGGCGCGCGGATGCAAGAGGGTGTGCTGAGCCTGATGCAGCTTTCAAAGACATCTGCTATGATCGCGCGGGTGCGCCAGGAACGCATTCCGTATATCTCGATTTTGACGGACCCAACGACTGGAGGGGTCACGGCATCCTTTGCGATGCAAGGAGACGTGAACATCGCCGAGCCGGGAGCCCTCATCGGCTTTGCCGGGCCCCGAGTGATCCAGCAAACGATCCGCCAGGATCTTCCGGAGGGTTTCCAGCGGTCGGAGTTTCTGCTCGAGCACGGCATGCTAGACNNNGAGTTGCGGGAGACAACGTCGCGGCTGCTGCGTATGATGCAGGGTCGCTAGCGGCGGAGCCGCATCCTGACGCTCACCTTCGATCAAGCGTGCGACTACTTGTTCCCGCGCACTGGAGGCTTGCCGGGCGGTGGCACGAAGTGGTCTCTCGGACCCACTCGTAAGCTTCTCGACACGCTGGGTCACCCCGAAAGCCATTTTGAAACGGTCCACCTTGGGGGCACTAACGGCAAAGGGTCAGCCGCCGCCATGGTGTACGAAGCCCTACGTGAGTGTGGACTGCGGGTCGCTCTCTACACCTCGCCACACCTCGTAGACGTGCGGGAACGAATCGTCGTGGATGACCAGCCCATTTCCCCTGAGGCTTTTGCCGCATGGACGGAGAGGCTGCGCCCGGCGATTGAGCAGACTGGGGCGAGCTTCTTCGAGGTGACAACCGCCCTGACTCTCGCCGACTTCGCGATGAGAGGGGCGGACCTGGCCGTGATAGAGGTCGGTCTGGGCGGCCGCCTGGACAGCACAAATGTGATAACCCCTCTGGTGGCGGCAGTCACAAACGTAGGCATGGATCACACGGAGTACCTGGGAGACTCCATAGAGGAGATCGCCACGGAAAAGGCCGGCATTGCGAAGAAGGATGTGCCGTTCGTAATAGGAGAGACCGACCCGGACGTGGCTGACCAACTGGAGCGCGTGGCGTCATCAAAGGGCGCTAGCGTCGTTCGTGTGATGCCAGAGACGCCCTACGACGGACCCCTCGCGTTCGAGGGTGCGCACCAGCGCCGCAACGCAGCGACCGCACAGGCGCTTCTTGGTGAGCTACCGGCTTCCCTGCGGCCGACCTCGGAGCAGCTGGAGCGTGGATTTGCCCGGGCGTGGCTTCCGGGGCGCCTCGATCGGCGGGGCAAGTGGCTATTCGATGTGGCACACAACGTTCCTGGGATTGGCAGCCTCGTGAGAGCACTCCAAGTGGACCGCTGCCCTCGCCCCGTGCACGCATTGGTTGGGGTGATGGGCGGCAAAGACGTCCTGGGAATGCTCCGCGAGTTGCAGACGGTGGTCGACCGGATCTGGATCACCGATCCCCCAAGCGCCCCACAGTGGCGCCGAGAGGATCCTCATCGATTCGTTAGCGGTGGAGATCCTGGGATCCATATCGAGACCGATTTTGATCGAGCCCTACAAAGGGTACAACGCGATGCTGAGACAGTGGTGGTGACTGGTTCTTTTCACACGGTTGGGGACGCGATGGCACGCTTGCCCGGATTCCGGCCGCTCGGCTAGATTGTTTCGATGCAAGCCAAAGCGCTTCCAGGCTTTAGAGATTTCTACCCGGAGGACGCTGCCCTCCGGAATCACATTATTGATACATGGCGGGCGGTGGCCACACGTTACGGGTTTGAGGAGTACGACGGTCCGCCCCTCGAGCCCCTGGAACTCTATACGCAGAAGAGCGGCGAGGAGATCGTGGGGCAACTCTACCACTTTGAGGACAAGGGTGGTCGGGAGGTAGCCCTCCGGCCGGAGATGACCCCAACGCTCGCTCGAATGGTAGCAGCGCGAGCCTCGGCACTGAAGAAGCCGATCCGGTGGTTTTCTCTGCCACAGCTCTTCCGATACGAAAGGCAGCAGCGAGGACGGCTTCGGGAGCACTTCCAGTTCAATATGGATCTGATTGGCGCGCCGGGCCCGCTGGCAGATGCCGAAATCATCGCGGCCGCCATCGATGTCGTCCGGGATCTGGGATTCACGGCGAAAGACATCCAGGCACGCATCTCGGACCGACGGGTGATTGCTGCGCTTCTTGCGGGGGGTGGGGTAGCTGAGGCTCAACTCCCAGCTGCGTATGCGGCAATCGACAAGATTGAGCGTGAGTCACAAGGGAATCTTTCCAAGGAGCTCAAGGCAGCGGGTCTTTCGGCACAGGCCGTGGACAGTGTTTTCAGCGCCGGGTCGATCAGGGGATTGGATGACGTGCAGTCTGCCCTTGCAAGAGTAGAGGGTGGATCGGAGGTTGGTGCCCCGCTCGTGCAGTGCGTGATGGCCCTCGACAGCATGGAGTTGGGTGATTTTGTTGCGATCGATTTGTCGATCGTGAGAGGCCTGGCATACTACACGGGCATCGTATTCGAGCTGTTCGACGTGGGACGTTCCCTAAGGGCCATCTGTGGCGGGGGGCGTTACGATGGCCTGCTTGATGCACTTGGTCGAGTGGATCTCCCGGCGGTCGGGTTCGGGATGGGAGACGTGGTGCTGGCCGAGCTCCTTCGTGCGCAAGGCGACTTCCCCCAACGCGGTGAAGGTCTTGACGCATTCCTAGCGGCGGTCACTAGCGAGGATGTGCCTGAGGTGCTTCGGCTCGCTCACACACTTCGTGACGGTGGCGTTCGCGTTGAGTATTCGCTCAAGACGCAGGCCGTGGCCAAGCAGCTCAAGCTCGCGGCGGCGCGGCCAGCCAAAAAAGCGGTCGTCATCGGTCCGAACGAGCGGGAGATGGGTGAAGCGGTGGTGCGGGACCTCCACACTGGCACGGAGGAACGCGTGAGCCTGTCCACTCTCGAAAACGGCTATCAGTGGTCGTCCGACCCCTGATCTTGCAGATCGATCCGTTGACTCGATGGTCTCTTGTCGCCGCTGTCAAGTGACCTGGTATGCCCGGCAGCTACCGAGCGGTTGGGCGACGCTCGGCTTCGTGATTACAATCCTCGGATACTCGAGATGACACCTGGGATTCAGACGTAATGGGTTCAGAGCAACGAATTACACGCCGCGCCGACGATTTCAGCGCCTGGTATAACGACGTGATCATGCGGGCCGAGCTGGCAGACTACTCGCCCGTCAGGGGCTGCATGGTCATTCGGCCTCGAGGCTACCGCATCTGGGAGCTCATGCAAGGCGCGCTTGACGGGATGTTCAAGGACACTGGGCACGAGAACGCCTACTTCCCACTGCTGATTCCGGAGAGCTTTCTTGCGAAGGAGGCGGAGCATGTTGAGGGGTTCGCCCCGGAAACTGCGGTCGTGACCCGCGGTGGTGGGAAGGAACTGGATGAGCCGTTGGTCATTCGTCCTACGTCTGAGACGATCATCTACTCGATGTTCGGGAAGTGGATTCAGAGCTATCGCGATCTTCCCGTGCTGATCAACCAATGGGCCAATGTGATGCGGTGGGAACTGCGCACCCGCCTGTTCTTACGGACTACAGAGTTTCTGTGGCAGGAGGGGCACACCGCGCATGCCACGGAGGGCGAGGCTGAACAGGAAGCCCGGATGATTCTGGACGTCTACAGGAATTTCATGGAAGACTGGATGGCGCTCCCTGTCATTACGGGTGTGAAGACCGACTCGGAGCGGTTCGCCGGCGCCATCCACACGTATGCTTGTGAAGGATTGATGCAGGACAACAAAGGCCTGCAGGCCGGGACGACCCACAACCTTGGCCAAAACTTCGCGAAGGCGTTTGATGTCGACTTCCAGACGGCTGATGGCGGGGTCGAGTACGTATGGAGCACGTCCTGGGGTGTGTCCACGCGGCTCATAGGGGCACTCATCATGACTCACAGCGACGATACCGGGCTGGTGTGTCCGCCGAAACTAGCTCCGGTGCAAGTCGTCATTGTGCCTATTTGGAGAACCGACACCGATCGACAGGCAGTCTTACAGGTATCGCAGGCTGCCAGCGAAGAACTGCGACAACTTGGCATGCGGGTGGCGATTGACGACCGCGACGAGATGAAGCCCGGAGCCAAATATTACGAATGGGAGGCCCGGGGAGTGCCAGCCCGTCTGGAGATCGGTCCCCGAGAGGTGTCAGAGGGCCGGGCTGTCCTCGCTCGCCGCACCGGTGAGAAGGTGCCAGTGCGGATGCAAGATCTTGGGGACTCGGTGAAGGCGGGCCTGGACTCGATTCAGGGAAATCTGCTCGACGCGGCCAGGGTGCGACGAGAGGAGCATTCTCACCGCGGTGTAACGAAGAAACAGCTCGTGGAGCTGATGGATGGGCCTGGCGGGTTTGCGTACGGAGGCTTCTGCGGAAGCTTGGACTGTGAGGGCGCCATCAAGGGCGAAACGAAGGCGACGATACGCGTGTTGCCTGATGAAGAGTTCCGATCCAGCAAGGCGCCCACCACTTGTGTGTGGTGCGATAAGCCGGCGATCAGCGAAGCAGTGTGGGCGAAAGCGTACTAGGAATCTCCAACGGCCTGTTGAAACGTGTGGCGTTCGATGTGGGAACGCCCGTCTACGTCTACAGCGTGAGTGTGGTGCGAGAGCAATGGAAGGCGCTCAGCGACGCACTTGCGGCCTTACCCCACCGAATACACTACTCCGTAAAGGCAAACAGTAATCTGGCGCTTCTCGGTATCATGCGAAGCCTGGGTGCCGGAGCGGATATCGTCTCTGGGGGAGAGTTGGCGCGGGTCAAGGCTGCTGGCTTCGACCCCAAGGATATTGTGTTCAGCGGGGTGGGCAAAACGCGAACAGAGCTAGTGGCGGCCGTCGAGTGGGGCGTCGGACTAATCAATGTCGAGTCGGCGGATGAGCTGGAAATGCTGGCGGAACTCACGGATCACGTCGGCAGCCGCGTCCAGTTAGGCCTTCGCGTCAATCCCGACGTGACGACGCATACCCATCCCTACACTAGAACGGCGGAGCGGGGGATGAAGTTTGGGGTTCCCCTCGATCAAGTGGGAGAACTGGCGCAACGTGTTGCTGCGGCACCTGGGCTGGAGCTGGTCAGCGTGGGCATGCACCTTGGCTCGCAGATCTCCGATGCGGCGCACTACCGCGAGGGCGCGGAGAAGCTGGCTGGCGTAGTGCGGGACCTGTGTGCTGCTGGTGTTCACACGCTCACGAGTATTGACGCTGGAGGTGGGCTGGCGATCACCTACACAACGGAGCGGGCGCTCGAGGCCAAAGAGTTCGTGGATGCTGTGGCACCGCTACACAGAGCGACGGGCCTCACACTGCTGGTCGAGCCTGGTCGGTTTCTCGTAGGAAATGCTGGAGTGCTCCTAGCGCGAATCACCCACCAGAAGCACACGGGAGGTCGAGATTTTCTCATCGTCGATGCTGGTATGAACGACTTCCTTCGCCCAAGCCACTATGGCGCCGTCCACGAAGTCACCGTGGTGGATCCGGGTGATGTTGGCCGATCTCCGGCCAAGATCTCTGGCTCCGTGGACATCGTGGGTCCAATCTGTGAGACCGGAGACTTTCTCGGCCTGGGGCGCAAACTGGCCGCCGTAGGAAGCGGTGGCTTGGTGGCGGTGTGCGGTGCGGGGGCGTACGGTTTCTCGATGAGCTCTAACTACAATTCTCGACCGCGCGGTGCTGAAGTGCTGGTTGACGGCGACAGCTACGCGGTCGTGCGGCGACGCGAGAGTTACGAGGACTTGTGGCACGGTGAGGTGACGACACCGGAATGGATCTGATGAATCACGTGAACCAGCACAGTAGCGCACACGAATCTCCCCGACGGGCAAGACGGACGCAGGAGGGACGGCAATGAGTGGGGGACAGGGGGGAATCTTGATCCTGGATTATGGTTCCCAGTTCACTCAACTGATCGCGCGGCGCATCCGTGAGGCACGAGTGTATTGTGAGATCCACCCACCTCACCGCTCGGTGGACCGGATCAAGGGTCGTCGCCCCGATGGCATCATCCTCTCAGGAGGCCCCGCGTCTGTTTATGACGAAGGAGCGCCGAAGCTGGATCCGGAGATTCTGGAACTGGGGATACCGATCCTAGGCATCTGCTACGGGATGCAGCTCATTGCCCAACGCTACGGGAGTGAGGTGCTACGCGCGGCTGGGCGTGAGTATGGCAGGGCTGATATCCGCGTCTGTCATGACGACGGGCTGTTTGCCGGATTCCGTCGTGATGATCATCTCGCCGTGTGGATGAGCCATGGTGACACTATCTGTGAAGCACCGCCTGGCTTCGTCCCCACAGCCACAAGCGACAGCGCGTCGGTGGCAGCCTTTGCCCACGAAGAGCGGCCCATCTACGGACTGCACTTCCATCCAGAAGTCGTGCACACGCCCCGCGGTCGCGAGATGCTCCACAACTTCCTGTTCGGCATCTGCAAGTGTCAGTCGAACTGGACCTCCGGGCATTTCATCGCCGAGCAAGTAGAGGAGATACGCTCGCGGGTGGGCCCGACAAAACGCGCTATCTGCGGGCTCTCCGGAGGCGTGGACTCTGCCGTGGCGGCGGCGCTCGTGCATCGGGCCCTGGGCGACCGGCTGACATGCATTTTCGTGGACCACGGGCTACTCAGACAAGGGGAGCGCGAGCAGGTCGAGGCGACGTTTCGGGCTCAGCTGGGGGCCAACCTCCGCGTCCTCGAGGCGAGGGAGCGATTCCTCGCTGAGCTCGATGGCGTGGGAGATCCCGAAGAGAAGCGACGGCGCATCGGACACACGTTCATAGACGTGTTTGAGGAGGCTGCCAAGAGCGTTGGGGACGACGTGGGGTACTTGGTACAGGGAACGCTCTATCCCGATGTCATCGAGTCAGTCTCTCCGCGGGGCGGGCCGTCCGCGACCATCAAGACCCACCACAACGTGGGAGGGCTTCGGCCCGAGCTGCCGTTCGAGCTCATCGAACCATTACGTGAGTTGTTCAAGGACGAAGTACGGAATGTGGGGCGGGAGCTTGGGCTCTCAGAGGAGATCGTCGGCCGCCACCCGTTTCCGGGGCCTGGGCTGGCAATCAGGATCATCGGGCCGGTATCACCGGCGGCGTTGGAAACGCTACGGGTGGCGGATGCTATCTACATCGAAGAGATTCGGGAAAGTGGGCTCTACGACGAGATCTGGCAGGCGTTCACCATCCTTCTTCCGGTGCAGTCGGTGGGTGTGATGGGGGACTCTCGGACGTACGAGAATGTCGTCGCGCTGCGCGCCGTGACGAGCAGCGATGGGATGACGGCAGATTGGTACAAGTTTCCACCCGATGTCCTCGCCCGAATGGCGAATCGGATCATCAACGAGGTGTCGGGTGTGAATCGGGTGGTCTACGACGTGAGCTCCAAGCCCCCGGCCACCATCGAGTGGGAGTAGGTTCGCAGCTGGGGAGGGGGAACCGGCCGACTCAGGCGCTTTTCTCCTCGAGGAGCGCGAGGAATGCTTCCGGGCTGTCAATCGCGGCAAGGCGGTCGGGTACGTCGGGTTCCTTGGCGAACTGCGCGATCTTGCCCAGGACCGGCAGATATTGGTTCGAGACTTCGAGGGGTGGGGCCACAATCAAGAAGAAATTGTAGACCGGTTTGTTGTCGATTGCCTTGAAGTCGATGCCTTGGGGCTTTCGTGCGAACGCGACGCGCAGCCGGCTCACAACCAGCGACCGGCAGTGGGGAATGGCTATCCCGCGGCCGATGCCGGTAGATCCAAGATTCTCACGGCGCTTGAGCATCTTGAAAAGAATGCCGCTCGACTTCTCATCGAGAGAGAGGAGCGTAATCAGCGCCTTGAGGATCTCATCCTTCGCCTCACCCTCGAGGTCCAGATCCACGGCGTCGGGCGAAAAGAACTCTCTGAGATGCATGCGTTAGTCCGTGTCGCGAGATACAACAAGGGCGAAACGTAACGAGGACCGGACAAAGCTGTCAAACCAGTTCCAGTTGCTCGGCATCGGGGGAAAAAGTTAACTTCGGCATATGCGTTTTCCATACCAGACCGGGCATTCCGTCCCTCTCATCCTCGCCCCGATGGCGGGAATCTCGGAGCCGCCGTTCCGGAGGATCTGCCGTTCCTTCGGCGCGGACGTCGTGGTATCGGAATTCCTGTCCTCAGAAGGGCTTCGGCGAGGGGTAAAGAGCGTCCGAGACGGGGCCTTCTTCACGCCGGCCGAGCGACCCATCGGGATTCAGCTCTACGGGGCCGATCCCAACGCGATGGCTGAGGCGGCCGACTTGGTGACGCAACACTACGCCCCTGACTTCGTAGACATCAACTTCGGCTGCCCGGTCAAGAAGGTCGTGAGGCGCAATGGGGGCTCCGGTTGCCTGAAGGACCTCGGCTTGGTACAGCGGATCGTCCGGGCCGTCCGTGGCGCCACGGCGTTGCCCGTGACGGTCAAGATCCGGTCCGGATGGGATGATCAGCACCGGGATCCGGTGGGGGTGGCGCTTGCCTGTCAGGAAGCCGGTGCCCAAGTGCTCACGTTGCATCCGAGGACGCGAAAGCAGATGTACGACGGCTCCGCGCGGTGGGAAGAGATCGCGGCAGTTGTGGACGCGCTGGACATTCCCGTCGTGGGCAACGGTGACATCAAGACGGCCGAAGATGCGCTTCGGATGCGGAGGGAGACCGGCTGTGCCGGCGTGATGATCGCTCGAGGATCGTTTGGCAACCCCTGGATCTTTCAGCAGACTCGCGATTTGCTGGAAGGAAGAACTGCGCGGCCGATCCCCGGTGCCGCCGAGCGATTTGCGGTGGCGATGAGACACGCGCGACTCGCTGTGGAGATCCAGAGTGACGACCGGAAGACCGCGATCGAATTCCGCAAGCACCTGGGATGGTACACCCGAGGGATCCCTGGAGCCGCGGAGCTGCGCCGGCAGCTGCACCAGATCGAGTCTATGGCGGAGGCCGAACGGATCTTCCGCCAATACCTGGAGCCGGGCCGCGCGGTGGGGTGATCGCCGCCGTCGGCTACGCTCGTTGACGAAGGCCTCGACCGCACCCTTTCACGGGCACTCATGACTCTACTGGCTATCCTTGGCAGCGCAGTGATCGGCTTTTTGGCCGGTGTTGCGGCCATCACGCTGTGGCATCACTACCGGCGTGAGCCCCTGGGACCCATCAGCCTACCTTCTAACGTTGAACACCTGTTGGACCTGGTCAATCGGCTGCACGAAACCGGACTGGCTTGCTTGGTGGGTCCTGGCGACTCCCCGCTCGTGGTAACAGGTACTGCTCCCAAGGCGACGGTCGACCGCGCCGTGGCGGTTGCGAAGCTTGCCATCGAGGACGGGCGACAGCGGGTCATGCCAGTCGATGACGAACACAAGGGGAGCCTCGTGGCATTGGGAGACTTCTCCCTTGGCGCGGCGGTTCTGGTGAAGGCAGAGGAGCCCTCGGAGGCGGTGGTTGCGGAAATCGTGCGGGATTTGCGGCGGCTGCTGGCGGAGGTGCATTTGGAGTCCAGACGGAGCAGCAGCCTGCCCCCGGGAGCCTGGGGGAGACGCCAAGCGCTCCCGTCGGGCCTGGACACCCTGCCGGCAGTGTCCTCTGGGATCTGTGAGAGGGCCAGGGCCATTACCGGACGAGCAACGGCAGTGGTCGTGAGGGATCGAACGACCGAAACGGCCACCGTCATCGCCGTATCCAGGGGCGCAGACAGACGCCTGATTGGCGAATCGGTGGCTTCCGACTCGGCGGTCGGTCGTGCCTGCATGGGCGATATGCCGGTCGTGGCCCGCTCAGGCGAGGACATCTTTGGGCGGCTGCCATCCGACCGGCGGAGGCGCCATGATCAAGGAACGGCTTATCCGCTGAAAGATGGACGGGAAAGCTGCGGTGCCCTTGTGGTCTTCGGTCGCAGTGAGGGGCTCGACCCGGAAGTGCGGGAACAGGTGGCATGGCTGGCCACAGACATGGGGGCCCGCTTGGGCGCCGCCGCCGCCGTGCAATCGGCGGAAACCCGGGCCCTGACGGACAGCTTGACCGGCCTGCCCAACCGCAAGGCCTTCGAGCAGTCTATGGCGATGGTTCCTGATGCCGCGTGCTCGTTGCTCTGTGTGGATATAGACCACTTCAAGAAACTCAACGACGAGTATGGCCATGCTGCCGGCGACGCGGCGCTCAAGCATCTGGCCAAAGTGTTCCGCAGCGCCCTGCGAGAAGCTGATGTCCCGGCGCGAATCGG
>JBDHDY010000056.1:0-11227 GCA_039591275.1 Gemmatimonadota bacterium
ACGTCATAAAACAGTACAAAGAGCGGCAAACTGACGAGTTCCACTGCTGCCACAAAGATCAAATTCGCGAGTGCCTTACCGACGAAAATCGCTTCCCGCGGCGCATTGGTGAGCAGCATGCCGTCGATAGCACGATTCTCCCGCTCCAGTAAAAAGGCCCTGTTGAGTCCGATCATGGCCGCGAACGTAAAGGTCACCCAAAGGGCCCCAGGAGCGATGTCTATGGACGCCACCGCTGTTGGATCGCGAGCGAAGAAGAGAATCGCCAGCACCAAGACGGCAAACACCATCGATGAAAGAAACGCCGTCTTCGTGCGCAACTCGATGGTGAGATCCTTGGCCACGACGGCGATGACCACGCGGGCAAAGTCACGCACGGGCAAGCAAGCTCCGATACTGATCGGCAACGTCAGCCGCCGTGCGGTCCGCCAGCGGTTCCGGGCCTTCGAGGGTTCCGCCGACAAGAAAAGCCACGGACGTAGCAAGTTGTGCAACCCGTTGAAACTGGTGTGTTACCATCACCAGCGAACGCTTCCGATCTCGCATCTGCTGGAACACTGCAAGTGCGACTTCCGCCCCCGGCTCGTCGAGACTGCTCAAGGGCTCGTCGAGGAGAAGAATCTCTGGGTCATGCAGCAGCGCTCTCGCTATCGCAAGTCGTTGCAGCATTCCGCGGCTGAATGTGCCCGCCGGCTGATCACGCCACCGAAAGATCCCCATCTGCTCCAGAAGTTCGCCGATGCGATTCGTATCGCTCACTCCGAGCATTCGCGCGACGAAAGTCAGGTTCTCACTTGCGGTGAGCGTATCGTACAGCATCGAGTGATGCGCCACGAGACCCATCGTGCCACTGCGTTCGAGGGATCCGGTCGTGGGCTTGAGCAGACCGGCCAGTACCCTCAGCAGCGTGGTCTTGCCAGCGCCGTTGGGACCAATAATGGCCAACACGTCACCGCCGCCAACGGAGAGATCCACATCGTGGAAGATCGTGCGGTAGCCCAATCGGCGGGACACGCCCCGGGTGACTAACACCGGGTCAGTTGGCATGGCTGGATAATCCTCTGGTGATCAATCAACTACGAGACGCACCGGGCATCGCGCGCACACCTTCAGCTACCAACCGGCCCGATGAGCGGCGGCAGTATACACGCAGTCTCGCATCGGCGTCAACTGCGGAACACTGGTCTGCGACTGCAGGGCAAGGAAGGGAGAGCCGGCCTGCTCAGAACGAGCTCCGCGGCGGCCACGTCCGAAGACCCACCAGCCCGCTGATGAAGATCGCCGTGACGAGCCCCGCGCAGACTACACACCAGCGGCACCACGCTTCGATGACAAACGCTTCGAGATAAGTGAGATAGCCCGCGAACACAACACCGATGGCGCTCAAGGCCACAAGCGCCGTCGTTGCCCCTCGACCCGATACGAATCGAGGCTGCAGGCCCACCAGGCTCACCAGCAGGAGCGACAAGAACCCACCAGTGCCGTAGAAGGCCACCGGGATCCCAAACAGGTAGGCATAGCGGCTGGTTTGCACGACCTCGCAGGACCCCGCGCCACACGCCAAGGTACCGAGCCAGCCAATCTTCCAAAGCGACAGGTAGAGCGCCACAAAGAACCCGACCAGGGCCAGTGCGGCACTCACCATCCGGTGGGTCACTGCGTGCCGGCCTCGAGCAAGCTATCGACGATCGAGTTGAACTCGTCGAATGGAAGTGCCCCGGGATAAATCCGATCTCCGATAACGAAGGAAGGGGTAGAACTGACCCCCACACTCACAGCATTCTCGAAACTTGCCTGGATCCGCGCCCGATACCGCCCTTCCCCCATGCACTCGTCGTACCCACCCGGATCTGCTCCGATCTCCCGGGCGAAATCCCGGAAGGTCCCCTCCGCCCGTGCAAGTCCAAACCAAACGCGCTGCTCGGAGTAGAGCTTGTCGTGCATGGGCCAAAACAGGCCCTGCTCGGAAGCGCAGGCGGCGGCGTGGTGCGCCAAACGGGCTTTGTCGTGCATCTCAAGAGGCATGTCGCGGAACACCCAGCGAACCTTTCCCGTGCTGATCAGGCGTTCGTAGACCTGCTGCATAGTAAGCACCCAGAATTGACTGCAGGCTGGACACTGGAAGTCCGCATATTCGATTACCTCGATCGGCGCGCTCTCGCTCCCGACGACGTAACCACCAAAGCCCTTGGCAGCCTGGATCGCTCCAGCAGAGAGCGGCTCAGACGGGAGCCTGGAGGCTCCACTCCTGGCCCAGAGAATTCCACCGACTCCCACGACCGCTATAGCCCCGAGAATTGCGTAAAAACCCTTCATTGATCCCATGGAAGGTCTTCCTCCGAGTCTGCGACGTCGAATCCCTGTCCTTTCGGCAGGTCCAGTTGTTCCGCCTGCCGTTTTGCATCGTCCACGATGTGGCGATTCTGTGCCACCTCGGGTGAATCGTAAGTAGATCGCACCTCATAATGGAACAGCTCACTCCGGGCGTCCCCCATCAACTCGATGAGCTCTGGACCTGCCGCTAGGAGGTCGCTGTCCTGCTCCAATCCAGCTATTCGCACTGCCAGCGCTCGGAGCAATTCGACGAGCCGCTTGGCCCGGTCATCGCTGTAGATCTGATCGTGATCCATGCCATGCTCCGATTATCGAGTCCGAGGCGCCGGGCGAGGTAGCTCGTACCCGCACCGCCGTTCGGTGTTTCCCTATCAGACTACCGCTATCGAATTTAACCGTCCGAGCGCCAAAACCGTGGCCAGCAGCTATGTCGTACTCGCGATTGCACCAGGCCCGCCGGCCATGTACAATATTGGGCTGTACCCTAAGGCGTCCAAAGGAGAAACCACACGCATGGCGAAAAGGAAGTCGGACAAACACCACAAAAACACGGAAGCCCTGATCGATCACTTCGACCAGGCAAGGGACGAGCTTTTCAGCCACATCCTCCGCTGTGGGGTTCTCGAAGCCGCGGCAGAGCACCAGAAGGAGTGGTTCGACGACACCCTGGATTACCTCGCCGGCCGGTTTGAAAGACTCACCGACGAGGAGCTCTCCAAACTCCGCGAGCTCGGTGAGCGATTCTGCCGGCCAGTGATCCGAAACCCGGAGACTTTGGCAGCCACGAGGTAGATCCGTCCGCAGCTCTCCCAATGGCCCACCCCTCGGGGCGCGGAGCGCCTGGGTCATTGTGTCGTCGGGAACCGCCTCAGCCGGACCCCGGCGGAAATCCGTATTCCGCCGCCCACACCAGCCTCCACGAACCAGCCGTATCGCCTTCCAGGCCTAGCCTCCAGGCCCACGAGCAGTACGAGGAACTCTCGGGAGCTGGAGTCGGCCACTGCCACCGCCAGTCCACCCGCACCATACCCTCCCACACCCCGGCGCCGAAACGGGCTGAAGTGGAACGAAGTAACCGCCTCGACCCTAGCTCCCAGCGACCCATTTGCGTCCCCGGCGTTGGCCGTGATCCCGAAACCAACACGACCCAGATTCCGCACGCCCCAGCCTGCGCCCGCGCCGACAAAGTGATCGGCCGCCGTCGTACCCAGGGCCTGCAGCTGCCACACGGTGATATGCTGCGCCTCCGCCGGGCTCGCCCACAGCAATGCGGAGCCGCACAGCAGACACGTCAACCAGGTACACCTAGGCAATCTCGATGTCGTAGTCGAGGTCGATATCCGGTGCCAAGGAGTGGACCACGGAGCAGTACTTGTCCAGCGACAGAGCGATTGCGCGATCTACCTTGGCCCGGTCGAGGTTCTCTCCGGAGAGCAAGTATCGGAGGCGAACGCTCGTGAACCTCTTGGGGTCCTCCGCCCGGCGTTCGCCCGTGACCTCAATGGACAGGGCAGACAGCTGCACACGCATTTTGGCAAGGATGACGACGACATCAGCTCCGGTGCACCCGGCGGCGGCCATCAACAGTGAGAGCGTGGGGCTCGGTCCCGTCTCGCCGTCTCCATCGATCTCTACCGCAGGGGTCTCCGGGTCGGTGCCCCTGCCCCTAAACTTGACCCCCTCGCCAAGCCAGTCGATGCGCGCCGAGCGTATGTGACCCACGCTTAAAAACGACGAGAGGTCAGTCCGACGAAGAAACGCTGCCGCGAAAGGGCGTCTTCCCCGTGGTACTCGATAAACCAGTCGAAGTTGTCCCGCAGGCGGACCTCGAAGCCCAGCGCAAATTGGGCCCACACGGACGGGCACCCATCGAGGCTGCCGCACGAATCCTCGACAAATATCCCGAGGCCGAAACCCACGTACGGGATGGCAGTCTCGGTATCGGACGTGAAGCGATAGACGATCTCAGCGTTGGTCGTATACGTGTATGAGCCCTCCCCGAAGCCGACCTCGATCGAAGGCCGGAACCGCACACGATCGCTGCCCAAGTTCCCCAGGTCGAGCGCCGCCCCGATGATCGGTTGGTTATCGCTGAGATCGTATCCGAACCGCGTGCTGAAACCGAACACGCCGATGCGAACGCCGCTCACCTCTCTGCCTTCCTCTTCCGGAGGCGTGAAGTCCTGAGCCGCCGAAGGCGCAGGAGGCCCCAGGGCCAGAGCCACGACAAGAAGGGAGATGAGCCGGACCGGGGATGGAGACCGTGGGATGCGGATCATCGAGACACAACGTGGGTTGTCAATCATGATTGCAGTGCCGCCCTGGTGTAGTCAACGATGGCATAAACCGAAATCGCCGCTGCGACCCACGCGAGCGGTCTGATCATATCAGACTCGGCCGCGAACGCAATGAGTGTCAGAACCTGAAAAACGGTTACTGCCTTCCCTCCCGCGCGCACAGGGAGTGCCATGGGGCGTCGCAACAGGACGGTCCCGAGAAATGTGACAGCCGCGGTCAGATCCCTCAGCACCACACCGATGACCTCGACGAGTGCCAACCGGCCACTGGTCAGCACTACGACGAAAGCTGCCGCCATGAAGAGTTTGTCACAGACCGGATCGAGTACGGCACCCGCCCGCGAGCCACCCACCCTCCTAGCCCAGAATCCGTCGAACAGATCACTCACCGCCGCGGCAAAAACGATTCCCAGCCGCGCGCCCATACCTTCCGCCATCAGGAACGCCCCAGCGAGCGGGATGCGCACGGCCGTGAGCAGATCCGGAGCCTTGAAGAGCGGTTTAGGTTGCCGCTTGGCCGAAGCCTCGGTAGCTTGCATCACCTGGTGCAGTCCCAGCATTGAGAGGCTGTATGGACCTCGAGTTGATCAAGAAGGCGGAGATCTTCGCCGCCCTCGACCAAGAAGAACTCGCTGCCATTGCAGAAATCTCCACCCTGCAGACTAAGAAATCGGCTGAGAAGATTTTTAGCGAGGGTGAGCCCGGCAACCGACTGTACATCATCTCGGACGGAGAAGTGCGTATCTCCCGCCAGATGCCTGGCTCGGGAGAAGAGGCGCTCACGATCCTCAAGCCCGGCGCGTGTTTTGGCGAGATGGCCGTTTTCGACCGCTTCGAACGATCCACCGACGCAATCGCCCACACGGATTGCACGCTCATAACGTTGTCTCGAGCAGATTTCGAGATGCTCCTCGACTTCAACCGGGAGCTCGCCTACAAAATCCTCTGGGCAATGGTCCGGCTGCTGTGCAACCGTTTGCGCACTGCCAATGAGAACCTCAAGTCGTTCTTGTCCATGTCGATGTTTTGAAACTGCAGTCACACCAGATGCCCGAACCCCCCTAGGCGCGACCGTTACCGCAGCGGCACCAGGCGGCCAACTCGATCTGCCATCACCTGCAGGATCACTTCTCCCGCAGTCTTTCATCTAGCGACCGCCTCCCGTTCCACGCACGATGAATTCCGCCCGTTGCTCAGCCTGAAAAACTGTGGAAGACACCTTCTGAAGTTCCTCCCGAGTCACAGCCCGTAGGCGGCTAGCCTCTTGGTCCAGCACGTCAAGTTCATTGTGCAACCACGCCCCCACCAGCTCTCCGGCCACTGCCCGGGCGCTCTGCTTCCGCAGCTGCACTGCCCCAGCAGCGTAGTTGCGAGCACGGTCGAGCTCGGCGTCGGTGATCTCATCCATGCCGACCCGCTCGAGCTCCAGTAACATCCCGTCCCGGGCTTCATCTTCGCGATCAGGGGACGTCGCAATGTAGGTGAGCATAGCCCCGGCGCGCGCCCTGAGCCACGGCATCGCGGCGACGGTGTACGCAAGCGAGCGTCGCTCCCTCAGCGCTTCAAACAGACGGCCAGCCAGCCCGCTCAAGAGCGCCGCCAATACTACTGTAGGAAACCGCTGGGGAGAACTGTAGGGACTCGCCGGAAAGGCCATGGCCATCGCGGACTGCGCTTTTTGGCGGGTGTCCCCACCACGACTAGGTTCCCACCGGGGCTCGCCGCTACCATCCGCCACCGGATCCGCTGCCGGCCATGCATCAAACGGAGTCAACGCCTCGAATAAGGCCGTGGTGTCGAGATCCCCCACCGCGACGACCACAAGGCGCCGCGTGCGAAGCTCTTCCGCCCATCCCCTCACCAACTCATCGTGAAGGGCACCGATGTTTTCGGGCTCTCCAAGCGAGGGCAATCCGTAGGGGGAATTCGGAAACGCCTCCTCGAGAACTCGACGGATGGGGTACCGAAACATGTCATCGTGCAGGCGGGCGGCGTCGCTAATCTGGAGCCGGCGCTCCACTACCAGATCGTCGGCAGCTAGGGTGGCGTCGGAGGCTATGCAGAGGAGGAGTTCAGCGGCCTCCCTCAAAGCCGCCGCCCGGACCGTCATGCCCCATCCAACACCCTCGAGTGTAGCGGCGGGCATGATGCTACCTCCGAGCATCTCGGCCCGAATGGCCAGTTCCTCCCCCGACAGCTCTCCTGCGCCTCGGACGGAAGCGCGAGTAACGAGGGCCGATACGCCGGCGGTCTGGGAGTCCTCCAACTCCCGGAGGCGCGGGGCATATGCGCCAACGGACACGAGGCCCGAGCCCCGTTTCGGCCGGACCAGGAGGTCCGCGCCGGGAAGTGCCAAAAGACCAGTCTCCTCTGGGAATCGCTTATGGGGAGGGTGAGTCACCGCTCCTGGTGCGGGCTCGGGTGGCTCATCACGGGACAGACTCACGCGCGCCACGCCCTGGGTTCCGACCGGACGAAGCGGCCACGTGCTCCGTTCAAACCGGCTCTTCATCCCCTCCGCAAGGGAAAGAACCGCCGACACTTCGCCGGGGCGAAGGTAGGTCTCTACTGCAGCGCATACGTCAGCGGCTGTGACCTCGAGTGTGTTGCGATGAAACTGTTCCGCTAACCCATAGTCTCCCAACGCTTCGAATTCACAGAGCAGCGCCGCTCGTTGGTCCATTGCCTCCAGCCGGCGCGACCAGTGCATGGCAATCAGGGAGCGCACCCTCTCCATATCAATCTCATCGGGTCCGGGGTCGGCGAGCCGGGCCACCAGTTCGAGGGTTCGACTCACTGCGTCATCGATGCGTTCCGCGTCACCCTCCAACAGGATGTCGAATACACCGACGCTGGTCGGGGTGTAATGAGAGGCTCGAGCGCTGCTTGCCAGCCCCGGCTCACGGACGCCGCGGTAAAGCCAGGATCCCCTCCCGCCACCGAGCAGGTAGGAAACCACGTCCAGGGCAAACGCGTCTGGACTGAGCGCGTCTACAGTCCGCCACCCCAGAACCGCCATAGGACGTGCTACATCGCTCCGAATCAGCCGCATGGAGCACGGAGGTGGATTCGTTTCGGCCGGCGATCTGTCCGTTGAAGCCTGCCCGTTGGCCCATCCCTCGTAAACGCTTGCAGCGATGTCGAGCGTGTGCTCAACGTCTAGATCTCCCACCAACGCCACGATCGATCTGTCGGGTGTGTACCGCGTCTTGTAATACGCGCACACGTCATCCCGGGTGAGTCGCCGCAGCCCGGCCTCGGTGCCGATCCTCCACCTCCGGATGCGGTGCTGGGCGTACAACAGTTCGTACAGGGTTTCTGTGGCAACCGCGTGCGGGTTGTCGAGCTTCCGCTTGGCCTCCTGAATGATGACCTCGAGCTCTCGCTTCAGTTCGTCGCCGTCCAGTGCCGAGTGCATGAGCGCGTCAGCTTGGATATCCAGCGCTCGCTCGAGGGCTCCTTCCATAGACGGAAGCACGGTGTAGTAGATGGTCTTGTCGTAGATGGTTCCTGCGTTGAGGTACCCCCCCAGAAGCTGGGTCTCTCGGGCGATCTCCCCAGGGGGCCGGCGGGCCGTGCCTTTGAAGAACATGTGTTCCAACACATGGGCAATCCCGACCCACTCGTCGGGCTCGTCAAAGTAGCCGGCTTTGACGTGGGTGACCGCAGCAACGACAGGGGCCGACGTGTTTCGCTCCACGAGCAACGTCAGTCCGTTGGACAGAACCTGCCGTTTTACCTGCGAGGTCAAGCGCATTCGTGTCATGATCCTCGTTCAATCAGTCCCATGCCGTTCGGTGGCTCCCGCTGGCACGAGCCGCGCATCAAAAACCCCACCCCGATCGATGCTCGGAGTGAGGTCTCTTGGCGTCCGCAACAGGAGTGCGGCGCCGGCGGGCGCGACCTCTTGGCTAGCGCGTGATCGTCAAGAGACCCGCCGCTTCAATGCCGCGCACGAAGCTCTCCGGATCAGTGACTGGTACAACTACCCCAGTCATGACGGTGCTCCTGCGTGACACGTCTTCCATATAATTGGCCACCGATCCACCCGGCCATTCCTGGTCGTCTCGGAGCATCTGCAGCACAATCTCCGCCCACGTGCCGGCATAACTCAGCCCGTTTTGAAGCGTCACTCTGTGGATTTCACCGGCCGGGCGACGTCTCATACCCTGTACGTCGCTGAGCATTGTGCCAAAGAGATCAAGCTGTCGTGGGTCACGCAAAGAGCCGTCGGGTAGCAGGGCCTCGACTTCGCCGATGATGCGGTCTTCCGGTTCCAACTCGCGAGCCAACTCGTGGAGACACTGAATCCAGGGCCGTAGCTCAGGATCGTCACTGTCGAGCCGATACATCGACTTCTTGAGTTCGATGATCCGCCAGACGGCTAGATCCTCGGTGTGGTCACCGGCGTCCGTGCGATCGTACTGAAGCAGAGCCGCGTCGTACTCGCCCCGGTCATATAACACGTTGCCGAGGTAGATGCGCGCCTCAGCGTGCGAGTTGTCCAGCTCCAAGGCTCGTTGGAGCCACGCAACCGCAGCAACATCGTCGCGCAGCCGGTGTAACGCGTAGCCAAAGCACGCAGACGCATCGGATGAATCGGGGTGCGCCTGGACGACGAGCGAGAAGTAGTGGCGGGCCTGATCGAACAAACCTTCGCGGAATAGGGCCCGACCGAGCTGCAGCATCAGGTCGTGGTCCTCGTTGAAGCCCAACGCGAGGATCGTTTCGAAGCACTCGAGCGCTCCGTTGCGCTCACCGAACTTGAGGAGCGTCTCACCCAGGCCTGCAAGCGCATCCTCGTTGCGCGGCTCTAGCTCCAACGCCTGTTCGAAGCACGGGCGCGCCCAGGCGTACTCTTCCCTGGCCAGTCGCGCGTATCCCATTCCTATTTTCAAGTCGACGGCGTATGGGAAGAGGTCGAGGCCCTCACGGAGCACCTCAACAGTTTCGTCATACCGGCCCTCACTGTAGAGCCGGTGAGCCCGTTCACCGTATTCGTCTGATCCGAGGAAGGGGTCCGACACCTGCCGGGCCTCCGCTGGTAAGTTGCAACACAATACACCGCAACCACTGTTTGCACAACCGGTTGCCCCATTATGACCCGACAGCTAGGTTGGCGCTGTGCATCCATTGACGACCCTTCCCGAGGGCAGCGTTACATCTCCTTTGGGGTTCCTGGCAGGATCAGCCTCGGCGGGTTTGAAGGAGTCTGACGCTCCGGACGTCGCAATCTTGGTGAGCGAAACTCCGTGCTCGGCAGCGGGAGTCTTCACACAAAACCGAGTCCGAGCGGCTCCGGTGTTGTACGACGAAGCCCTGCTGGCCGAACGCCCCGGACGGCTCCGAGGAGTCGTCATGAATTCACAGAATGCCAACGCCTGCACAGGTGATAGCGGCCTCGCTGCGACCGCCGCCGTTGCCGAGGCCGCCGAGGCAGCCGTTGGACTCCCACCGCGCAGCGTTCTTGCTCTGTCGACCGGCGTTATCGGTGTACCGCTACCCGTCGAAAAGGTAACGAAGGGAGTCAAGGGCGCGGTTCAGGCCATGACTGCTCGAGGCGGCATCGAAGCAGCCAGGGCCATCATGACCACCGACAACCGGCTCAAGCACTTCGCCGTCCGGCTGGAAGCCCCGAGTGGAACTGTGACCGTTGGAGGGATCGCAAAAGGTGCGGGGATGATTCATCCCAATCTCGCCACGGCCTTAGCGGTGATCACTACCGATGCGAGTGCCGAGGCTGCGCATCTTCGAGCCCTGCTGAAGCGCGTCACCGATCGGACGTTTCACGCGATCACAGTTGATGGCGACACCAGCCCCAACGATTCCGTACTGATGCTCGCCAACGGCGCAAGCGAAGTCGCCATTGCCCGAGATGCGCAGGGATGGAAACTGTTCGAGCAAGCTGTCGAGCTGGTTGCGCGTGAGCTAGCCCTGATGATCGTCAAGGACGGAGAGGGAGCCACGCGTTTCGTGGAACTCACCGTGACCGGTGCTGCCACGGAGTCGGCCGCCCGGGCCATCGGAAGGGCCATCGCCCGGGCATCCCTCGTCAAGACCGCGCTCGCGGGCGGCGACCCCAACTGGGGCCGTATCCTCGCCGCAGCGGGCGCCTCGGGTTTCCCAATCGACCCCGAACAACTCACGCTCTCCGCACAAATTCGGAGGGACGAGGGCGGCCCGGCGGGTGACTGGCTTGTCCTCGCCGCGAAGGGGGGCACAACCGCCCATCCTGACCCCGAAGCGGCCCAGAGAATCTTCGGCTCGACGGCCCTAGCCCTCAGGCTGGATCTTGGAATGGGTGGTGCCGAGGGAACGGTCTGGACGTGTGACCTGTCCCAGGAATACGTCAGGATCAACTCGAACTCACAAAGCTGACCCAGGGCGGCTTGCCCGCCTCGGGCGTCTGCGGCGGGAGGCTCGTTCAGGGGCTGACAACGGCCATCGCCAGCCGGGCGCCCGCCTTCGAGCAATCGCTCATCAGCGAGGCGTCCAGCCGGCGGAGGCAAATTTCTAACGTACGCTGTGGCAGATACTCTTACGACGGGTTTCGCGAGACGTGCTGCGTGTGAACCTTCCAGAGCCCGTCCTCGGAG
>JBDHDY010000057.1:0-14598 GCA_039591275.1 Gemmatimonadota bacterium
CCCCATATACATCGACCGCGCCATCGATCTCGCCTGCCATGAGGGCTACCCGGGACACCATGTTTACAACATGTTCCTGGAAAAGCATCTCGTCGTAGACCGCGGCTGGGTGGAATTTTCGGTCTATCCCCTTTTCAGTCCGCAATCGCTGATCGCAGAAGGGAGCGCAAACTACGGAATCGAGATTGCGTTCCCCAGAAACGAGCGGGTCGAATTCGAGCGGTCCGTTCTATTCCCGCTCGCTGGCTTGGATCCCGAGCGCGCTGCCGAGTACTACCGTGTGCAGGATCTTGTGGAGCGGCTGGACTTTGCCGGCAACGAAGCAGCACGCCAATACTTGAACGGCGACATGACTGCTGTGCAAGCCATTGAGTGGCTCGAGACGTTCGCGCTGATGCCTCCGGCTCGCGCGCAGCAGCGGATCCGTTTCGTGGATCAGTACCGCAGCTACGTGATCAACTACAACCTCGGTAAAGACATCGTAGCCAGGTACGTGGAGGCGCTTGCCGGCGATGACCCGGAGCGAGCGTGGGAAGAGTTCGGAAGATTGCTCTCGTCTCCGAAGATTCCTTCGGAGCTGATACAGTAGTAAGAAGGGAGAAGGGAGAAGGGAGCAGTCAAGTGAGAAGGGCCGCGGCTTGCCATTGGCTGATTTGGCCAACCTGATAGCCGGGCTCGCTTCGATCCCCCAGCCAACACGTTCAGGGGGCAGGGTTGGGCGGGGCCTTCTCCCGTCTCACTTCTCCCTAGTGGAAGGGCTTGGGGCAGGGTTTCACCATGCCACCGAGAAGTTCACCACCGGTATGATCGGCCCCTCCTCGGAGCTGCCTGCTCCTGCCACTTCGACGGTAAGGCGTTCAGCAAGGATCCTGAGACCCAACGCAAATACCGTTTCACTCTCGGCCGGTGCGGTCCACGTCTCGGCGATGAACTTCAGCCGTCGGCTCACGCGAGCCTCACCTCCTAGGAATATGAGGGGGTCTTCGGCGAACCCGTCGTGGGATGTGAATGGGAAAGCGATGCCTGCGGTAAATGCTGCTGTCGATTTTCCGGCAGTCACGGTCCCGAACACGAGGCCCGCGCTTTCCTCAGATGTGCCGGGCTTGGTCCAAAAGACGCCCGTTGCCCCTTGGACGTACTCCGTGTCGAAGACCTGGACTTTGCCGGAAAGGAAGAACAGTTGCTCCTCCAGGGTGAGACCTGGGAGCAACGACATGCCGCCGGAAATCATGGCGATTCCCCCTGCTCCCACGCCGAATGAGGGGAAGAAAAGCTCGTATACGCCGACGTAGCCGTGTCCATGTTCGACCACGCGGGCGGTGGGTCCGAGGAACAAACGGCTGTCGCTCGGATCCCTGGGCCAGAATTCGTTTCCTCGTCGCTCGCCACGAACGACTCGTATCCGCTCCACGTCTCTGCGCTCAAACTGGACATCGATCCCGCCCAGGGTGCGAAAGCTCAACCCCTCCTGGTCGAGGGCTACAACCCTACCCAGAATCTTGGTTCCATCCCGCAGGAGGATCTCCTGGACGCTGCTTGTGTCTTCCAGCACGCGGAACTGGCCGGCCTGGGGCTGCTGGGCCGAAACGGAAGAGGCAGCGGCAGCCAGACAGCACACGAGTGCCCAGATGATTGGGATTGCCTGCCTTGTCCTAGAACGGTTCATAGGTGCCCTCTGGCCACATTGGGTTCGCGTGGCCGGGGTGTTGGGGGTGCCTTCACGAAGGGGTCGGGCGCTTCCAGACACGGCTACCTCCGGTTTTGTCCGAAGGTGCCCTCCCGTCTGGTGGATTCAGGGTGACCCTTCGGGGCTAGTCGAGCTTCCAGGCGGGTTGCTCCCTGTTGGATGCCGATTGGGATTCCTTGCGCGCCGCCTATAGCGTATACGCTGTATCCCAAAAATATAGCGCATGGCCGATATTGTCAATATAGCGGACGCGCCATATCTTTCAGCATGTCACCGATCCAAATCAGGCTCCGCGAGCTCCGTCTGGCGAAGGGACTCACTCAGGTCCAGCTCGCCGAGCTCTGTGGCATGCCCCAATCGACGATTTCGCGGATCGAGTCCGGCTCGACCACTGGCGTGGACTTCGAGACGCTGGAGCGGGTGGCGGGGGCTTTGGGGGTCCATCCGTCCGATCTGATCGTCTACGGCAAAATCCCGTTCGAGTACGGGGGCCGGTCGTACATCATCTCAGACGCCACCGCAGAATCGGAGTCCCTGCCAGAGGGGGCTACGGCGGTGTGGACCGTCGAGGGGGAAAACCTCACGTTCCCCGCCGGTCCGCGGGATCAGCCAGGGGATCTCATCAAGAAGGCGAAGGGGCTGCTGGACCGGGGCCGCGGCTAGGTGCCTCTCCTCCTCCTACACCCCTCCCGCTGCCGGCTGCCAGCGACCAGCGACCTGCTGCCGGCTGCCAGCCCCCATCCCACTACCTGCAACGCCAAGGGCAATCGCCGATCGCAAATCGCCAATCGCCATTCGCCAATCCCTCACCCCAAGCCCCAAGCCCCAAGCCCCTCTACCCACCTGCCCATCCTGCGTATTTGAAACGTCTTTTATCGGATTACCGTAGAGACAGAATCCGGGCATCCCAGCGCTCCTGCCGGGGGCCGGCATCAAATACAGAACCACCCATCGGGGATGATGCATGCAGACGCTCAGACAGGACCTCCGCTACGCCATCCGAACGCTCATCAAGACCCCAATCTTCACCACCATTGCCGTGATGACACTGGCGCTCGGCATCGGAGCCAACAGCGCGATTTTCAGCGTGGTGAACGGAGTGATTCTGAAACCGCTCCAGTACCGGGCTCCGGACCAATTGGTGTTCATCTCCAGTGCGTTTCCTACGATGGGCTTCGACAAGTTCTGGATGTCGGCTCCGGAGTACTTCGAGCTACAGGAGTGGAACCGTTCGTTTGAGCAGGTGGGTGCGTACAACACCGGCGAAGTGAGCATCAACGGAGGCCAAGCCCCTATCCGCGTGGCGGCCGGCTTCGCGACGGCTGAGTTGTTCGAGACGCTAGGTGTGCCGGCCGTTGTCGGGAGAGTGTTTACAACTGAAGAGGATACGCCGGGAGGGGAGCCCGTGCTGGTGCTCTCGTACGAGCTCTGGCAAAGGGCATTCGGTAGTGATCCAGGGCTCGTGGGCCGTTCCCTCGATGTCAATGGTGTGCAGCGAACGGTAGTAGGCGTGATGCCGCCAAGGTTCGACGTCGACGACAACGGCATAGAGGCTTGGGTGCCGCTCGGGCTCGATCGGGTGGACACCAGGCCACGCGCGAACCACTTCCTGTTCTTGGTTGGACGCCTCTCCAACGGTGTGACGCTTGCTCAGGCTCGAGCCGAATTGGGAACCCTCGTTACCCAGTGGAACGAGACCGTGGGAGGTGGGCACACGCCGCGTCCGGAGGGCCATCCTCTTGGCATCGAGGCTCTCGAGGAGGAAGTCGTCGGTGAAATCCGTCCCGCCTTGCTGGTGCTGCTCGGTGCGGTGGGTTTTGTGTTGCTAATCGCCTGTGCCAACGTCGGCAACTTGTTGCTGGCGAGAGCGGAATCGCGTCAGAAAGAAATCGCAGTCCGGACGGCGCTGGGCGCGGGGCGTGCCCGTCTCGTAAGGCAGTTTTTGACGGAGAGCGTCGTGCTCTCACTTGCCGGTGGGATCGTCGGCCTCACTCTTGGAACGCTGGGCGTGCGGATGTTACTTGCTACCAATCCCGACAGCATTCCCCGCGTGAGTGAGATTGCCCTAGATGGATCGGTGCTGCTGTTCACGTTCATTGTGGCGGTGGTAGCCGGGATTCTCTTCGGGTTTGCACCGCTGCTCCATCTGACCGTCAAGAACCTGAGTATGGCTCTGCATGAGGGTTCCCAGCGCACCACGGTAGGCTCGGCGCGGCTGATGCTGCGTCGCACACTGGTAGCGTCAGAGCTTGCGCTCGCCGTAATCCTCGTGGTGGGTGCGGGGCTCATGCTTCGAAGCTTCGCAACGCTTCAGCAGGTAGATCCCGGATTCCGGTCCGAGGGTTTGCTCACGTTCCGGCTGTATTTGCCGCCGGCCACCTATGCCGACCCCGCGCGTCAGGCCGTCTTCCTCGATCAACTGACCGATCGGCTGAACGCGCTTCCGGGCGTGAGCTCCGCGACCGCGATGAGCGGGCTTCCGCCTCAGCGGCGCCTCAATGCCAACGACATGCAGTTCGAGGGCATTGAGCGCATACCGGATGGTCCACCGCACAACGTGGACTACTGGCAGTTCGTCACCGCGGACTACTTCAACACCATGGGTATTCCACTGGTGGAGGGAAGGTTCTTCACAGAGCAAGACGCGGAAGGAGCGCTCCCGGTTGTTCTCGTCAACGAAACGATGGCGCGGACGTTCTGGCCCGGTGAAAGCCCGCTTGGCCGGCGGGTCAGGCCAAACTCGAGGACCCCATGGCTCAGCGTGGTAGGTGTCGTGAAGGACGTCAAGCAGGGTGGGCTGGACGAAGAGACCGGAACTGAAACGTACTTCTACTATCCTCAGACCGCCCAGGCGGTTGGATTTGGTCCTCGGACGATGAACGTTGTGGTGCGAGCCTCGGTGCCACCGACGTCGTTGGCATCTTCTGTCAGGGAAACCGTCTGGTCGATGGATGCAAATCTTCCCCTCGCCGATCTACAACCGATGGAGCGGGTGATGTACGACGCGGTGGCGCGTCCTCGGTTCCTCACGTTGCTGCTCGGCATTTTTGGATCGGTAGCACTGGCATTGGCTGCTGTCGGCACATACGGTGTCATGTCCTACACGGTGGCGGAACGGAGTCACGAGATGGGCATCCGCATGGCGCTTGGCGCCAAAGCAGGCGGGGTCGTGAAGCTTGTGCTCGCCCAAGGTCTCAAGGTGGCCGGGATCGGCCTTGGCATCGGTTTGCTGGGGGCCTTCGCCTTGACGAAACTCATGTCTTCGATCTTATACGGCGTGAGCAACACCGATGTCGTCACGTTCGTCTCGGTCCCGATCCTGCTCAGCCTGATTGCGGTGGTGGCGTGTCTGATCCCCGCGCGACGGGCCACAACGGTGGATCCGATCAAGGTGTTGCGTGCGGAGTGAAGTGCACTACTCTGGGGTGTAGGGTGTAGGGTGTAGGGTGTAGGGTGTAGGGTGTAGGGTGTAGGGTGTAGGGTGTAGAGTGTAGGGTGTAGAGTGTAGGGTGTAGGGATTCGCTGCGCTACAGCCACGTCTTCTTCAATTCATTGTCCGTCCACGTGTTCGGCCTCGCTGGTGACCCGTCTGTTGCCGAATTCTCCATCGTGGTTGGCAAGTGCCCGCTCGCCGGCGATATTTAACCGCCATCTCGAGCCGTACCAACCATTTCGTCCGCGCTGCGGTCGAACCAACCGAGCCCTCGGGGCGCGACAAGCGAGTCTCCCCCAACGGATCATCGGTTACAGCCGAAGGGAGAATCGATATGACTGGGCACAGGGCCCTCGTGGTACTGATGTTGTCGGCCCTAGTGGCCACATCGTGCGGTCAAGGAACGAAAGAACTCGAATCAACCACTGAAAAAGCCAGTTATGCCATCGGGCTCGACGTGGGCAATTCGTTGCAGCAGGTAAAGGACGACATCGACCTTCCGTCGCTCTTACAGGGGTTGACGGATCAACTGACCGACCGAGAGTCTCTCCTCACTCCGGAAGAAGCGCGCGCGGTGTTGCAGGAGTTCGCAATGGCGGTCCAAGAGAAGGGCGCTGAAGCGAGAAACGAGGCTATGGAGAAGAACCTAGCAGAGGGACAGGCCTTCCTCCGCGACAACGGCGCGAAGGAGGGGGTCGTTACGACCGAGAGCGGGCTGCAATACTCGGTGCTGACCGAAGGGGACGGCGCAACGCCAGGGGCCACGGATCAAGTGACCGTTCACTATCGTGGGACACTGTTGGATGAAACCGTGTTCGACAGCTCGTATGATCGAGGTGAACCGGTAACGTTCCCGGTGAATGGTGTTATTCCGGGCTGGACGGAGGCTCTGCAACTCATGAAGGTAGGGGGGAAATACCGACTGTTCATACCGTCGGACCTTGCCTACGGAGAGCAGGGTGCGGGGGCGGATATCGGCCCCAACGCGACGCTCATCTTCGAGGTGGAGCTGGTGGCGATTCAGTAGTTTTTGTGGGGGGTGTCCAGCCGTGGATGTGCTAACAGCTAGCAGCGATTCGGCCCCCGCTGCCAGCTGTTAGCACATGCTTCATCAAGATCCGATCTCACCAAGTGCCCAGATCGCCCAACGACGTACCTCGGCGCTCTCGTCGTTCATGGCTTCGGCGAGGGCGTCGGCTGCACGTGCGTCTCCGATTTCACCGAGCGCCCAGGCTGCCCACCTCCGCACCTCGTTCGAGTTGTCCTCGAGCAGCGCCGAGATGAGTGAGTTTACAGCTCTCGGATCTTCGATTTCGCCCAGAGCCCAGGCCGCCCAGCGCCGCGCCTCGCTCGAGGTATCGTTGCGAACGGCTGCGCCGAGTGCGTCCACTCCTCGGGGATCTGCGATTTCACCGAGGGACCAGGCCGCCCACCGCCGCGCCTCGCTAGAGGTATCGTTGCGGACCGCGTTGGCGAGTGCGTCCACCGCTCGGGGATCTCCGATTTCGCCCAGCGACCAGGCCGCCCAGCGCCGCGCTTCGGAGAACGTATCATTCCGGAGCGCTGTTGCGAGCGCCGGAACTGCGGTTGGTTCAGCTATCTCCCCCAGAGCCCAAGCCGCCCACCTGCGCACCTCCCCCGCGGGGTCGCTGCGAAGGACCCTTGCCAGAGCGTCTACGGCTTGCGGGTCACCGATCTCTCCCAACGCCACCGCTACCCAGCGACGTATTTGCGCATCCTCATCGTTCAGCGCCTCGATCAAGGCGTCGACGACGCGGGGGTCATGGTCGAAGTCTTCCAGTGCCATGGCGGCCGCCCGGCGGACTTCCCGATCATCGTCACGCAGAGCCTGGAGCAGAGCCTCCACGCCGGCGGCGGCTACGCCCCTAGCTTGTCTCGCTGGCCTCGGCGGCCTTGGTGCACGGGGGACGACACGCACGGGCGGCACCGGCATGGCCGGAGCGAGCACGGGAGCAGTGTCGGTCGACCCCGGGCGGGCCCGGAACCAGCTTACCCCGGCCACTGCCAGCGCTCCAGGAACGCAGAGCATCGCGAGCGCCGCCGCCAACAGAGTCGGCTTTTTCCAGCGGCTCCTACGAGCATCCTGCAGGGTCATTACGTGCGGCAAGTGAGCCGTCGCCCCAGCGATTCCCGCCCAGAGGTCGCTCTCCGGAGTGGCTTCTCGTGGCAACGAGTTGACCGCTTCGACGGTCGCCTTGATCTCGGCCAGCTTGTTGGTGCACACGGCGCAGGAATCGAGGTGCTGGCTGACAAACCTGTCCGCGTCTTCGTTTAACTCCTCGTCGAAGAAGGAAGACAGAAGCTCCTCTACGATCGGGCAGTCTGTCGTGCCGTTCTCAGATTTGCTGTACTCAGTCATTGAACTAAGGCCTCCCGAACGAGCCGGCGGGCTCTGTTCAGTTGGGATTTTACCGTTCCTTCTGCCGTGCCGACCATCTCGGCAATCTCCCGATAGCGATATCCCTCGACGTCGTGGAGGATGAGCACCTCTTTCGCGCCGGGCGGAAGGAGGGCGATGGCGCGCTCGAGGTCCATCTTGGTGTCCGGCATCGCATCGCTGACCTCGCCCTCGAAGATTTCCAGGTTTTCCACTGCGCTGACTCGGCTTTCGCGCCGCTTGCGCGATCGAACATCGTTCAGCACGACGTTCACGCCTATGCGATGCAGCCACGTACCGAATGCGCTTTGAAACTCAAAAGACGCGATTGCCTCCCAGGCCCTGACGAAAGTGTCCTGGGTAAGTTCTTCCGCACGTCGGGGGTCAGACAGCATGCGGAGGCACAGCGCGTAAATCCTGCGCGCATGTTTCTCGTAGAGCTGTTCGAAGGCCTTCGAATCCCCGGCCTGCGCGCTCCGAACGACATCCGACTCATCCCACGTTTCAGTGATCTCGGGCCGATCTTGCACGTCTACCGTTGCTGGTTCAGCTTTTTCGCCATTGGTCAAGGAAACCTCCAAGGACCAATCCTTGATCGCGGTCACCACAATCTCAACTCCTCAGCGCTCGAAGCGGTAGGGTCGTGCTGTTTCTGATTCGATGCCGCCGCGGAGGATTTAGTTCGAATCCGGGGCCGAGAACCCCCACAGCCCGGCACTGCATTGCCGGCACTGCATTAGATGGAATCATCACACCAGGCGCCATGCCGACGCAGGCCCCCGGGGATAGCAGCGTAAGTCCTTGTAGGAATTCGTGTTATGGTGCTGGGTGGGTCTATCCTTTGGGGGGTCCCACTACCCGCTCCCCCGTCCCCGCTCCCGATGCTTCGCCTTGTCCCTCCCGCCCGGCATCTGTCACGAGCGTCCTGACCCGATTCAGCAATGCCGCAAGCTCGGCGATTCTGAACTCGGCGAGCTCCCCTACCGGATAGGGTACGATGGAATCCAGCCCGCCGGTGGCGATCGACGCCATGATGACGTTGAGCGCCTCCTCCATGGACCGCTGACCGTCGATCGCGCGGCCCCTGGCCCAGACCAGGGCCTCGGCCATGGCGCGGGTCTGGGCCAGCTCGACGATCTGCTCCACGGCGCTCAGTTCGATCTCCTGCGTGCCGAACGTCACGCGATCTTCCGTCCGCGTTTTGATGTCGACACTCTTGCGCCCGCGGCTGGGATCGAAGGAGTCCGGGCGCGGGATTCGACTGCGCATCGGTTGCCACTGACCGCCTTCACGGCGCCGGCTCGTGGGATGTGCGTCGGCGATTTGCCTGGCTTCGCTCGTTACGTCGTGAGGCTCGTATCGGCGCATGGCGATGACAGTGTCTGCCACGTCGAAGTAATCCCCTGAGCCACCTACTACGAGGATGGTCGAAACGCCGAGTTCCCGGTAAAGCTGTTGGGCTCGGTCGATGAACGGCGTGATGGGCTCGAACTCGTCCGCCACGAGTGCCTGCATGCGTGCGTCTCGGATCATGAAGTTGGTCGCAGACGTGTCTTCGTCGAGCAGCAGACAAGTGGCGCCCACCTCGAGCGCTTCCGCGATGGCGGCTGCCTGGGAGGTCGAACCGCTCGCATTCTGTGTCTCGAAGCGAATCGTGTCTTCTCCGCCGGGCAGGCGACCGATGAAGTTCGAGATGTCCGTGCCCGCGACGCTTCGGCCGTCTTCGGCGCGCACCTTGACCGCGTCACCGACGGTGACAACCCGCTCCCGACCGTCCTCAGGAATGTGGTCGTAAACTCCCCGCTCCAAAGCGCGCAGCAGTGTAGATTTGCCGTGATATCCTCCCCCTACGATGAGCGTGACCCCTTTGGGTATGCCCATCCCGCATAATGCTCCTGCGTTTGGGGTGGTCAGCGTCACCCTGAGCCGTTCGGGGGCTTGGAACGGTACCGCACAGGTTGTGTCCATCGGTCGGTCATCGATGCCTGACCGTCGTGGGAGCAGGGAACCGTCTGCTACAAATGCCACCAAATTCTCTTCGTGCAACTGTGAGCGAAGTGCCTGTGCATCTTCGACCACCTCGGTGTGTCGGCGGAGCGCGTCGAGATCGACGGACTGTGCCAAAAGTCCCTGACGCACGGCGCGACCGATGTCCTCGCAGAGCATATGTGCGGCCTGCTGCCCGAGTATGCGCCGGCCTTGTGCCGGCAAGCCGGCGCTGAACCGGGATTCCACTTGTCCGTCCGGGGCCACTAGCAGACTGCTTCGGCTGAGCACCTCCTGCCCGGGCTCGAGCAGATGGAGTTCACCGCTCTTCCCCGACCCCCTATGTGCCGAGGCTCCCAGGAGAGCCTGGCGAAAGCTGCGGTTCAAAAAATCTGCGCTGGTGGTTCGGCGGGCGGCCGTGCGAACAGCCCAATCGGGCAGCTGTACTTCGGAGGATGGGACGACGGCCCGCAGTCTACTAGGCGCCGCGAAAGGGTCGCCCTGAACATGATCAACGATGAGCTGAAAGCATCCGGCGGCGTACCTGCCTTTGATCTTCTTGTAATCGCCGTAACCTCGGCCGTCGATCTGGTGGAGTGTTGCGCGAAGTTGTTGGAGATCTTGCATGGACCGATAGCGCTGATTCGGTGGCTTGGCTGCTTACTTACTCACTCGTTCGTTTATTTAATCGCAGAGTTAGACAACAATCTAATACGAGTAATGCTCAGTTTCTCTTCAATTGGCAATGAGTCTTGAGGTGGTTTTGAGTATCCCGGTTGCTCCAGCTTGCTTGGGGAAACAGGGTGTCTTATATTGCGCGCTCGATATTCCCATCGTTCACCAACCTTCCTGAGGGCGCTATGAGGACCCAGGAGAGCAGAGACGATCGGCGCAACATCCCCATCACGGCATACGTGCCGGCCACCTTTGCGTGGTACGGGGATACGCCGACGACCGGCGTTGCCGGTTCGATCTGCTGATTTCCGAATCGACGGTCCTCAGTCGCCTAGCCACTGCTACAAATAAGGACCTGAGTTCCCCCTGACCCGGGGAGCTCCCAGCGTATTACCCATCGTCAACGCGCCGGACGCGTTGCTGATATGCGCGAGCGAGGCTCCGAGCAGTTGGTCGCAAAGCGGCTGCAACTTGGAACGCAAACGTATATCTGTCCATGTCCAACTCAGTTACCGAACTCGTCCAGCGCAAGCAAACCAGCGACATCTGGGGTGCTCTCCGGGAAGCCATCCGTGGTTCGGAGCGGGATTACACGGTAGGTCCGATCGGACGCTCGGTGTTGCTATGGAATCCATCTTTGCCGTGGTCGATGTGTTCTTCGTATCGAGACTGGGGGCGGCAGCGGTAGCTACCGTTGGCCTCACCGAGTCGATTCTCACCCTGGTGGAGACTGTCGCGATAGGATTGTCCATTGGGGTGACGGCGATGGTCGCGCGTAGGATTGGCGAGGGCGACCCGGACGCAGCGGCGCGCACTGCCGTTCAGGCGGTTGCGTTGGGTGTGTTTGTCGCGCTCGTCCTCGGTGTTCTAGGTGCACGCTATGCGCCAAGTCTGCTACATGTGATGGGTGCCTCACCTAGAGTCATTACGGAGGGTGTTGGCTATACGCAGATCATGCTGGCTGGCAACGGGAGCTTGCTGTTGCTCTTCCTGATCAACGCGATCTTCCGAGGTGCGGGTGACGCGGCGATTGCCATGCGTGTTCTGTGGATCGCCAACGGGATAAACATCTTGCTGGATCCGGCGCTCATCTTTGGCATAGGACCGTTCCCCGAGCTGGGCGTCGCCGGGGCGGCTGTTGCGACCAACACCGGACGAGGAAGCGCAGTTCTGCTGCAGCTGTATCTGTTGTTCCGGTCGGCTGGTCGAGTCAGGATCGTGCGTGAACATGTCAAGGTAAACCTGCGTGTCATGTGGCAGTTGGTGCGCCTGTCGGGGACGGGAACGTTTCAGACGTTCGTCGTGGTCGCGAGCTGGATAGGTCTCACGCGCTTGCTGGCGGAGTTCGGAAGCGAAGTCCTGGCTGGTTACACTATCGGCATCCGCGTGATCATCTTCGCGATTCTGCCGAGCTGGGGCATGAGCAACGCGGCGGCGACGATGGTTGGACAGGCTCTCGGTGCCGGGAAGCCCGAGCGCGCCGAGCGCGCCGTGTGGCTCGCGTGCTTTTACAACATGTTGTTCCTCGGTGTGCTTGGGGCCGGCTTTATGCTGTTTGCGCCGGACATCGTCGGCGCATTCACGGCCGAGCCTGGGCCCGCTCGCTACGGAGTCATGTGTCTCCGTACGGTGAGTGCAGGATTTCTGTTCTATGCCTACGGCATGGTACTCACACAGTCCTTTAATGGAGCGGGTGACGCGTGGACACCGACCGTCATCAACCTGTTCTGTTTTTGGTTGTTTGAACTGCCCTTGGCATATGTGCTCGCCAATCTGATGAATCTGGGACCACAGGGGGTCTTTCTTGCTATGACCTTTTCCTTCTCGTCACTCGCGGTGGTGAGCGCCCTGGTATTCCGGAAGGGTAAGTGGAAGACGAAGAAAGTCTGATGGATGTAGGGGCGTAGCATGCTACGCCCCTACATCTCCCCTCTCGCCAAACCACGGTTTCCCGCCTACACTTTCTACTCATGAGTGACGAGCGTTTGGCGGCTGGCGCCGACGGATGCAAGGCGGGATGGATCGTTGTGGTGGTGGACGTGTCTGGGTGCGCGGTGCGCCGCTGTTTCGTGGCGCCAACGTTCTCGGAGTTGTTGTTGCAAACGACCGAATGTACCGCCGTCGCGATCGACATCCCAATCGGCCTTCCGCGTCGGCTCGCCGCAGCCGGCCGGCCGGTGGACCTAGAAGCGCGAGCCCTACTCAGCCCCAACCGGCGCAATAGCGTGTTTTCTGCCCCACCCCGGGGAGTCTTGCAGGCAAGATCCTACGAAGAGGCCAACGAGCTGCATAGAGAGAACTCCGACGGAGGGCAGGGGATGTCGCGTCAGGCGTTTGGCCTGCTGCAGAAAATCGCCGATGTGGACGATCTCATGACGCCGCGGCTGCAGAAGCGGGTCGTCGAAACTCACCCAGAGCTTTCCTTTATGGAGCTGAATGATGGCAGCCCCCTGTCGTTCCCCAAACTGTCTGCACCCGGCATGCTCGCCCGCGTCCGGTTGCTGACGAGAGTGGGATGCCTGACAGGCCTGGAGGAGGAAGCGGGTCAGGTCGCAGCCGGCGCCAAGCCGGATGATGTGCTCGATGCCGCTGCTGCGGCCTGGACCGGGGCACGTTTCGTTCGCGGCGAGGCGATTCGGATCCCCGATGAGCCGGGCGTCGATCAACGCGGTCTGCGCATGGAAATGTGGAGGTGATGCCCTCCGCACCGCCGCCCACCAGGTGAGAAGGGAGAAGGGAGAAGGCCCCACACCCCGCCCGCGGTTGGGTGGAGGAGGGGCCTTCTCACGTCTCACCGCTCACTCATGACCCCTGGTGGCGGTGGGATTCCCGACACTTATATTCGCTGATCGTGGCACGGCCTCTGCATAGCCAGCAGGTGTGGTCCCAACGACCAAGGCGGCGACATGACAGAGCACGAATGCCCTCATTGCTGTGGAACCGGTCGTGCCTTCCTCTTCTTCGAGTGCCACCAGTGCGAGGGACGGGGGACGCTTGAGGGAAAGCCCCTGCCGATGGACGAAATCCGGCAGCGGTTTGCGGAAGCCATGTCCCTGTCCTCGAGGCGGGCCAGTGCCGCCGCCCCGGCCGCGGCAGCCCATGCCCTAGCATCGTCCGGTACAGCCACCAAGGGCAGACCGGCCATCCGGCAGGAGCGCAGAAGCGGCAGGGATCGGCGTGTCAGGCGGGTTCCCTACCGCGGTGTCGATCGCCGAGTGCTTTCTGATAGGCGTGCAGGCCAGCGACGGATGAGCCAACCGTAGTCTCAGTGTCGATCGCCGAGTGCTTTCTGATAGGCGTGCAGGCCAGCGACGGATGAGCCAACCGTAGTCTCAGCGTGTCGCCCGCCCAAGCCGCGCATCCCAAGCCATCCGACAAAACGTCCCAAACGTGATTCCTTTGCACGGAGCTGGTGAGCTCCAGTGCTACACTTTGATATCTATCATATAGACGATATATATGATAGTGATATAGTGTTGCGTTCAAGCCTCTGTTGGGGGCCTTATGAAAAGGAAAGCGGAAATTCCCAAGGGCACCGTCAGCCTACCGTGGTTCCACATCATGCTGGCTGTGGCTGACGGGGAGCGGCACGGATACGGGATCATGCTCGAAGTGGAGAGATGGACAGAGGGCAGGGTCCGCCTTTGGCCAGCCACCCTCTACGGGGCCGTGAAGCGGATGGTGGCATCCGGGGTGCTCGAGGAGTCTCCACGCCATCCTTCTTCCGTGTCGGGTGATGCGAGGCGGCGGTACTACCGATTGAGCGCTGAGGGACGTGAGCTTCTGGCCGCGCAGGCAAGCCGGCTCGCCGAGCTTGTCGAAATTGCGCGAAAGAAGAACGTGCTGCTCCTGCCGGGGGTTGGGAACTGAGCGGTGGGGAGTGTGTCGGCGACGCAACAGGTGGAGCCCCTGGCTCGATGTTCCGGGCGTGGTCCCACACAAGATGCGACCGAGGACGAGCGCTTCCCAGCCCCATGTCGTTTCTTTGCACTTCGAGGCCCCGGCTGATCTGATTTTTCGGAGACGAAGAGTCGGCACTCGTCCGGCCGTGGGATAACACGCCCGCTTGTGTGTGCGGTGCTCTGTGGGAAAGGCAAACGTGTACGTCGCGGATGTGAGTCGTGATCTCGACGAGGGGGGGCTCGTCGCGCCATTCCGGTCGTGTGAACCCCAACCCTCGCGGTTGCTCGCATGCCACCGGAGGCTTTATATAGAGCGCGGGCTACGGCTCGGGCGTGGTCCCGATCCGGTCTGACGAGGCACCCTATGGAGGTGGTTAATGATCATGCTGACGGTAGCACCGAAGAGCGGTGAGAACCTGTTCCGCATGTTGCAGCAGAGAGAGGTGGAACTCAGAAGGCACAAGCAGGGGACACTTCATCGCATCGGTGCCAGGGTCAAGAACCAGGAGAAGTGGGG
>JBDHDY010000058.1:0-10779 GCA_039591275.1 Gemmatimonadota bacterium
GCAAGACTGTCGGCGTCGGCATTTGCCATAATGCAACCGCCCATGCCTCGGCCACCAGGCATGCCCGCCCGTGGACCGCGGCCCTGCGCGAGCAACGTTCCGCCAACGAGGCCTCCGAGGGCGATTGTCGTCAGTACGATTCTTAAAGGCGCTTTCATTCTTACCTCCCCGCTAATGCACGATACTCCCTGCTTCTACATGGGAAGACGTGGTTGAAGGCAGAGTGTTAAGTCCCGGAACGTCCTGTGTGGGAAGGCTGCTATGGGTCGAGACGGGAAGGGGAGGAGCGCATGTTCGGGGGTCAATCGGCGTCTTATTGCTGCGAGATCAATCTGTCCACTTGCATGCGAACTGTTGGAGATCGGCCAACGCGACGTTGCCGCCGCTCAATACTGCCACCACACGATCTCCAGCCTCCAGCGGGATACAGCCGGACAACAGTGCGGCCATTCCGGCGGCCCCCGCAGGTTCTGTGAGGACTTTTGCCCGTCCGAGAAGTACCCCCATGGCCTCAACGATTTCCCCGTCCGAGACCGTGACGATGTCCTCGACATATTCCTTCACAAATTCAAAGGTGAGTTCACCAGCCATCGGAGGGGCCAGGCCGTCGGCAATGGTATCGATGTTGTCGATGTGTACGGCGTGACCCGCATCGAGACTCTTTCGCATCGCGCAGGCACCCTCTGGTTCTACTCCATAGATGCGGGCATCCGGTCGGGCGAGCTTCAATACACCGGCGATCCCTGCGATGAGACCTCCGCCACCGACCGGGACGACGATCGCGGTAACGTCTCTTGCCTGTTCTAGAATCTCCAGGCCGACACTGGCGTGGCCAGTGATGATATCAATGTCGTCGAACGGGTGGATGAAGGTGAGTCGACGCTCGGCCTCGAGGTCACGCGCGTGCTGGAAGGCCTCGACCACCGTGCCGTGAAGGATGACCTCCGCCCCGTAGCCACGACTCGCTGCCGCCTTCGCTTCCGAGGCGCCTGCGGGCATGACGACTACGCAAGGAACGCTTGCCTCCCTCGCCGCCCACGCCAGCGCCTGGGCGAAATTCCCTGCCGAAATCGTCACCACGCCGCGGCGGCGAGATGCTTCGTCTAGCGTTACGAGCTTGTGGAGGGCGCCGCGAACCTTGAACGATCCTGTCTTCTGGAGGTTCTCGCACTTCAGATAAAGTTCTGCGCCAACACGCTTGCCCAGCAGCGTGGCACTGAACAGTGGAGTGCGGTGAAGGTGATCGGCTAAAAGGCTCCTGGCGGACCCGTAAGCCTTTGCCGAAGGACTGATGGACGGCATGACCATAATGTAAGGGCAAAGGGAGATGGGAGAAGGGAGAAGAAAGGGCTCGGACCTCTCTGTGCGGTTCCGCGGCCCTTTCGCTCGGCCGGTCTCGCTATTCTGTTATCGGGACTCCGAGAACGGGAAGCTTGTAATGGCCAAGGCCGGCCGGATGGGTCTAACATGCTTGGTAGTCTTCCTCCTGCCGTTTTGCGGAGTCGGGGTTGTAACGGCATTCCTCGCCGCTCGTTCTGCCTTGACCGGCGACTGGGGGCAGGCCGGGTTCTTCACCATCTTCGCCCTCACGTTCGGGGGCGTGGGGTTCGGCATGCTTGGGGCGGCGATCGCCGGGAGGAACCGGCTCGAGGAGTTGGCGGGCCGGAAGGCCGAGCATCCCGGCGAGCCGTGGCTTTGGCGACCCGAGTGGGCGGCAGGCCGGATTGAGTGCTCCACACGAAGAAAGATGTGGGGTACCTGGGCGTTCGCGACGTTCTGGAATCTCGTTTCCGTGCCGGCGTCGTTCATGGCGGTCCGGGAGGTGCTGCGAACCGGGGAGTACACGCCGCTCCTCGCGCTGATCTTCCCAGTCGTCGGCCTGGGATTGCTGACGTGGGCGCTTCGAGAAACGGTCCGGCATCGCAAGTACGGCGTCACGGTATTTGAGCTCGCTCACAATCCTGGCGTGATAGGGAGGGGGATCGGTGGTCTCGTCCGCACGAGTACGCCCCTGACCCCGGGAGGGGGCTTCGAGGTCACGCTCACGTGCCTGCGTCGCGTCACGACCGGCTCAGGCAAGCACCGCAGCACTTCGGAGACGATCCAATGGCAGGAGAAAGTGACGGCGGCAAATTTCCAGCGAGATGTGGAGAGGCACGGAACGATGATCCCAGTTGCCTTTCATCTTCCTCCTGATGTGCAGGGGTCGGACGACTCTAAGCCCGACGATCAGATCATCTGGCGGCTGGAGGCTCGCGCCGAGGTGCCGGGGGTTGATTACTCGGCGAGCTTCGACGTTCCCGTCTTTCGCACCGCGGAGAGCGACGAACCGCTGCCCCCGGAGAAGCTCGAGGCACTCGAAAAATCGGCAACGGAGTATGAGCAGCCTGCTGACTCGAGGATTCGAGTCACCAGGAGCGAGTCGGGCGCGGAAGTCGTGTTTCCCCCGGCGCGAAATGTTGGGCCGGCCATCGGGCTCACCGTATTTCTAGCCGTATGGAATGGTATCGTGGTGCTCATCGGGCGGTTTGGAGCACCCATCTTCTTCAGCATGGTGTTTGGATTCTTCGGGCTAATCCTCTTAGTGGTGGTGCTCAACCTCTGGTTTGGCATCACCAGAGTGTTTGTGGACTCGCGCGAGGTCCGAGTCACGAGTGGCCTCGTGTTTGCCACTCGTACGCGTACCCTGCGTCCACCAGACATCCAGGACGTCAAGGTGGTTGTCGGCATGCAGAGCGGGAAGACCGCATATTACCGAGTGCTGATGGTTGCTACCGGCGGAGTGAAAGTGAACGCCGGCACGGGGATCCGTGACCGACGGGAAGCGGAGTGGCTGGCGAAAACGATGAAGGACGCGCTTGGGCTGGGCAATAGTCGATGACGGGCCACCATTAAACACGAACCAGGTGATGTGTAATGTCTAAGTGTTGGTTAATGAAGTCGGAGCCGAATGTCTACTCGATTGACGATCTCGCGCGTGATGGGTCGACCTGTTGGGAGGGCGTCCGTAACTACCAGGCGAGGAATCTCATGCGCGAGATGGAGGTGGGCGATCTCGTACTGTACTATCACAGCAACGCCGATCCCCCTGGGGCGATCGGTGTGGCGCGCGTCCTTAGGGCAGCCTATCCAGACCACTACTCGTGGAGTAAGCGCAGCAAGTATTACGACGAAAAGTCAACGAAGGAGAGCCCCAGGTGGTATATGGTGGATGTGGAATTCGTTGAGAAATGGAAACGCCTCGTTTCGCTCGACACGCTCAAGACCACCAAGGGGCTCGAAGAGATGGTTGTCACCAAGCGCAGTCGCCTCTCCGTGCAACCAGTACGGAAAAAGGAGTTCGAAATCGTGCGAAAGCTTGGTAGGTCGTAGCGGCGCAGAAGCGCGGCGTCCCTGATCGCGCTCCTGCACCGCTCTCGATGTGTCTCCAGTTAGCTCAACGCCTGGACAGCTCCGCCTCCGATGCGATGTACCCGAATGCGGCCCAGGAATCTCCCTCGATCACTCTCTGCCACGTTGACACTGCTTCGTCCTCCCGGCCATTGACGAAGTGCCAGTTCCCGATTCCATAACCGACGGTAGCGTTCGCCAGCGGGATGTCGGTCTCGGCGCTCGTGTCGAGTAGCGATTCCGGTGTTCGATCGCCGGTGAACAGCTGCAATAGCTGGTGATAGGACTGATTCTCGATGATGTCCATGTCGTCGGAAATGGGCTCGAGCGCGGCTAGAGCCTCCTCATCGCGCCCGAGGCGACGCAGCGTCATGTGGAGCCAGTATGTTGTCGCCACAAGCATGTCAGGGTTGTTCGAGACCGCGATGCATTCGCGGTACGCCCGCAGGGCGTTCTCGAGGTCGCCCGACAGATAGTACGCGAGCCCCAGGTGGTACCATATGTTGGAGTGCAGGGTGCTGGTGGGAGTGTTGCGGACATTGGGTAACCCGTCTGGCTCGATCTCGTCAGCCTGACCTTCGATTAGGCTGGCTCCCCGTTCCAGATCGGCGATGGCCAGGTTGAGAAGTCGGAGTGTGACATAGCGATGACCTCGGTGTCGGAACATCCGGGGATCGCTGGGATGCAGCTGTATCCCCTCCGTGAAAATGCCCACGGCGTCACGGTAACGGCCGAGATATGCCGTCCGCCGCCCGAGCCATATGAGCGAGTCCACATTAGTGGGATCAGTCTCGTAGCCCCTGAGAGCTTCCTGGAACCGTTGCTCCCGTTCCCGTCGTACGTCGTCCGACAGCGCGGACGGACGGAGGGTGTCCCCACCAAGAGAGATCGCTTCCACGCCCGGCGGAAGCTCTGGGAGCCCAGGGCCTGAGTCGGCACCGTCCCCGCCGCAAGCGGACACAGCAGTCATCGACAGCAAGACTAAGCAAGTACGCATCGTGAGAACCTCTCCAAGTTTGTCACGGGTAATGCTACCCTCTGGCCGAAGATTGTCAAAGCGCTTCGGACGAGCGATGGTGCCTGGTACTGGTGGGCGCCGCTGCATGTGACTTCCCACTACCGCCTCACTAGGCGATGCTCCAAATTGCGTTCCCATGTCCCCACACTTTGTGCCCTCCGATTTCCGTGCGGCAGCGTGGCTGCCTGGACGCCACCTCCAGACGCTCGGGGCTCGCTTACTTCGATCGGAGCGCGGGGTACCACTTACACGGGAACGCTTGGAAACACCAGACGGGGATTTCGTCGATCTCGATTTTCCGTTCGAGCCGCCGCAACCGAACGCGCGCGACGAGCGCCCGATCGTGTTGGTGCTTCACGGGCTCGAGGGATCCGCCCGCTCGAAGTATGCCCTCGAGACTTACCGCGCTCTTGCGCACCACGGCCTGGCATGCGTAGGCCTCAACTTTCGCTCGTGCAGCGGCGAACTCAACCGATTAGCACGAATGTATCACTCCGGTGATACCGGGGACCTCGCTTATGTTCTCCAGGTGTTGACTGCCCGATTTCCCGATCGAAGGAAGGGCGCGGTGGGTTTCTCGATCGGCGGGAATGCGCTGTTGAAGTATCTCGGCGAATCCGGTGTGGCCGCGCGCAACCGTCTGGCAGTTGCGGCAGCCGTGTCGGTGCCGTTCGACCTGGCTGCGGGTGCGGACTACCTCGAACGTCTTGGGGGCAAGGTATACAGCTGGTACCTCATTCGAAAGTTGCAGAGGAAGGTCAAGGCGAAGGTCCGGATACTGCCATCGCACGTCGACGTGCGACGGGCGTTGGCGGCGAAGTCCTTCCGGGTTTTTGACGACGCCGCAACCGCGCCGCTTCACGGCTTCTCAGATGCGGAGGAGTATTACCGACAATCGAGCTCGGCGCAGTTCCTCGAGAACATCCAGATCCCAACGTTGCTCATTCATTCCGCAGACGATCCGTTCCTGCCTACCAAATGCGTTCCGCTGCATCGGGCCCACGAGAACCCGAATATCGTTGCCGCGTTCACGAGCCGGGGCGGACACGTGGGTTTTGTCTCCGGTGCCCCATGGCGTCCTGTCTTTTGGGCGGAACGGGAGGTTGGGAGGTTCATGGGGGAAATGTTGAACGAGAGCGGTGGGGGTCGCAGGAACCGATGAGGGAGGCGCTGAGATTGCCAAGCGCCCTGACTGCTCACTTCACGACGATCTGTTTGTCGAGGGCCGCTTGTCGTCCACCTGCGAGGAGCAACTCGAGCGTCAAGGTGTACCTTCCCCGAGAGAGCTCTTCCGGCAGGTCTACGGCCACTGCGCGCGGATACATTCGTTGTCCCGTTGGGCTCACATCCTGCCAGCGTAAGCTCACCGGTGGTCTGTCCGACGCGAATCCCACGAGCTGTACTAAGCGCCGAAAGATACTCTTGCCCTGCTTGACGAGACTGAGAGATGTCGTCAACACTTCCGCCGTTGGACCGACATCGTAGAGTTCCCAGTACAACCCGATCCGCTCTCCTGCTACCACTTCGTTGGTTGGTCGGGCCATGACGATTGCTTCTTCCAGTGTGTCCGGTAGCGAATCAGCAGCGTAGGTGAGCAGCAGGTCCGACAGTCGAGGGCCTGCGGTTGAGTTCAGCCTGTCCGCCGATAGCCCATATCGCGACCGAGCTCCCCGCTTCTCCTCGACCGCGAGGACCTCTAGGCTCAAAAGCTGAGGTGCCGCCGGTACGGTCAGCACCATTGTGCCTTCTCTTCCTACCGAATGATCGCTCGTGATACTCCACTGCTCACGCTCGGCACCTCGGGCGATAAACGCCGCCCGAACCTTCACGTCATCGGTGAGGGAGTCGCCGGCGAGTCGAAAAGCTGCGACAACGACGGCGGAGTCACCTCGATGAAAGATCGCGGCTTCATGGGGCAAGGGATCCAGAGCGGACACGCTGTACGCCGGCGAATGACCGGCGCGAGGCCGCGCCGGGTCCAAGCGCCAATCGTCTACCGCGATCGTGCTCGGGTCATCGACGGCTTCGGCGGTCGGCAGGAAGTAGTGGGCTCCGCGACCGTAATGGCTCACTACGGGTACTGGCCCGCCGTAGGCGGCGGTGACTGATACGCGCTCCCACCCCACCGGCCAACCGTATCGAACGAAGAACCGGTGGAGATCGTTGCCCCATCGATCTCCCTCCGGCGACTCTGAATTCCGAAGGAGCCGACTGTAGACATGCCTCGAGAAATGCTCGGTGCGAAGTTCGTTTCCAGGAATGCTGAAGAATGGATCGGCAAGCCAGAGGATGCGGCGTTGCAAGGAGTCGCGCTCGACGCAGGAAAGATTCCGGTAACGTCCTCTGAGGTCGCCGTCGAGGATTCTCGAGAGATCGGTCCACTCGCATCGCTCGTCGTCAGGCATCCGAGCCAATGCATCATCAAAGGCATGTTCTGATGCCGGATACTTCCGTGCGGCGTGTAGCGCGTAGCCGGCCAGGGCGAGACACCACCAGGACTCTTGGGCCCGACAGTCGCCAGCGGCGGCGAGGGCGGCCTGAGGACGGCGGGCTTCCACGTTGTAGCGGACACGCTGCCCTGCAATCCACCCATCACCAGGGTGCAGCTGCGACGCTGAATCCAGGTGCGCAAGTAGAGCGTTGCGCGCTTGCTCAACCGCAGGGGGATCAGGGGTTTCTTCCCAGTCGCCGTCGTCGGAGTGTCTTAGGCAGTAGCGCCCTATTCGTTCGTCGCACGGGCCTGAACCGGCACTTGTCCGAGGCAGGTGACGTCGTCGCACTTCTTCGAATCTCGCCTGACGGCGGCGGGCATCCTTGATTACGCGTTGTGAATCCGCAACGGCGAGCGGTGTCTGAACGGTACGGAGTGGGCTTGAAGGTATGGATGCTGGGATCGGGAAAGGGTACGCGCCGATCGCCGTCGCCACGCTGGCGGCAGATACCGCGGCGGTAAGGATCGTAAAGGCGTAATTCACAACCAGTTACCTCGAAGTCCGGCCTCGCGTTACTGCTATGTCTGGAACGATAACCACGGACATTTTGGGTGGCCAGGACATGTGAATAACTTCTTACATGTGACGGTACAGCCGGTCAGGTTATTGGTTCCCGTGACGTGTGGCCTTACCCCAAAGAGGAAACAATGGCTCTCAGCATCAAAGCGTTGATCGAGGGTTGGAATGGTGTCGGTGTGGTGATGCGGTTCGACCAGCCGACTGGCACCTGGATGTTCATTGCGATCCATAACAACACGCTCGGCGTTGCAACAGGTGGCACCCGGATGAAGGTCTACCCAAGTCCTGCCGCCGCGCTGCTTGATGCGATGCGGCTTGCGGAGGGCATGACTCGGAAATGGGCGGCTGTTGACTTCAACTTCGGGGGGGGAAAAGCCGTGTTGGCCATTCCCAAGTCGCTCGAGGAGGAGGAACGGCAAGGTCTCCTGCGGCGTTATGGGCGTTTGCTCGAGTCGCTCAACGGCAGTTTCGCTACTGGAGAAGACCTGGGAACGACGCCTGAGGACATGGCCGTCATCGGCCAGGAGACCACCTATGTCCACGGCGTAGACCGTGAGGCTTGGACGGCGGCCGACCCGGGTCCGTACACGGCCAGTGGTGTGTTTGCAGGGATCAAAGCGGCGGTGAAGCATCTGTTCGGCACAGAAGATCTCACCGGGAGAGTCGTGCATGTGCAAGGCGTCGGAGACGTGGGAGAGCCGCTAGCCCGCGAACTCAAGGAGGCCGGTGCGGATCTTCTTCTGAGCGACCTGGACAGTAAGCGCGCGGAAAGTCTCGCGGAGCAACTGGGGCAATGTGAGACATTCGAGCCTCACACCGCGTACGAGGCTCCCTGCGACGTGTATGCTCCATGTGCAGTGGGCGCGACGCTCAACAAAGAGACGATTGCGGAATTGAAATGCCGCATTGTGGCCGGTTCGGCGAACAACCAGCTGCAGGAGCCGGAAGATGCGGAACTACTGCACGGGCGCGGGATTCTCTACACGCCCGACTACATCGTCAACGCGGGGGGCGCGGTCGCCTTTGCCATGATGAGCCAAGGGGTCACGGACCAGACGGTCATCAACGATCGCGTGCTCGGAATCGGGAGCTCTCTTGCGGGGGTCCTCGAGGAAGCCCGGGAGCGCAACGAATCACCTGTTCATGCTGCAGAGAGGATCGTTGCACGGAAACTCGAGCAAGGACCTTAAGCAGCTGCCGGCGACCAGCCGCCGGCGATTCAAATAGCCGGTCTATTGCTCGTTCCGTAACCCGTTAGCTCAACGTAGCCGCGGCCGAGAGGGCGTCCGCCAGGCGCCAACACCGCAACTGCGCCTTCCCAGTAGAATAGGTTACTGATCTGGCGGCTGGCATTCTCCTGATCGGCAAGCATAGGGGCGACGGTGAGGACCAGATCGTGGCTTGGAATGGTCACGGTCCATCCGGCTGGGTAAATCGCTCCGGTCCGCGGACTCTCCCACTCCTCAGTGGTTTGCGCCGTCCACTCGTTGGATGCTAGGTATGTCGCATTCCCATCCGCGGATACCACTGTGCCGTGTTGGTGGTCGATCCCACCGATCGAGTCGCGAAGCACGTACAGCATGATGTCCCGGCCGTCATCGAGCTGAAGGCTGTACCAATCCCATCCCGTTTGGTGTTCGGCTAGCTGGTTGGAGCCGAACTCCTTGTCCATCCAGCTAACCCCCTCGACACGGATCGTCTCGCCGCCAAGCCGTAGCTGCCCGACCGTCTCCAGTCGCGTGAAGCTGTAGTACAAACTCGCGTTAACGTCGCCCTGAGTCTTACGGCTGAAGCCGTTCGGGCCCTGGAAAGCCAGCGGCTTGGCAGGGCGGGTCGACATGTCGAATGCGATCTGCTGCCAGTCGTCTATCATATTGAAGTCAAAGGCAGCGCCATTCCACCTTAGGGTCCATCTCCCCTCGGTACCCGACGGTGCGCGGCTCCACACAATGGTTGAGTCCGGATAGAGGCCAAACCCCGCGAGCATGGCGACGTCCCGATAGACTACCTCGCTGAACATGTGGCGGCCATTGGCCAGGTCCGTGATTGCTGCATGCCCCATGACAATGTTGTTGGTCGCCCACTCGGCGTGGACTTGTGGCATGTCTGGCAAAAGGCCGACGCGAAAGAAGGTGAATTGGTAACCGAAACGCCGCGCCGGGTCGTCTACGGACCGGACGTGCCCGGTGAAGTACCACCACTCGGTCTTGTACGTGTTTCGCGCCCAGTGATCGTCGGGAAACGACCATTCGTAGTCCGGCGCGGCCAATTTCCACGGCTGGGGTCCCTGGGACGCCAGGATGGTCAGACACACGACTGCCACGCTTCTACATGTCATCTCGACGAAGCCCCCGAAGGTCGCCAGTATGCAGTTCTCATCGCCACCGGCTCAATTATCGCGAAAAGTACTATGACTGTCGGTGAAAGGCAGAGGTCGTCGCGTGGGAGGGGAAAGGAGGGTCGCACATGCCGGATGCTCGCCGCCAGGCGCGCACGCTACGGAAAAGGGCGGGAGCGTTTCGCGCGCCCCCGCCCCCGCCCCTGCCCCCCGCCCCCGTCTGGAGCTGGACCGGCCTGAACTCAGAAGCCTGGTGTGAAGTGGAACTGCCAGAACGAGCCCTTGACGGGTCGTTGGTACGGATGCACGTAGTCGATCTCGGCAATAAGGAAACCGAGGACGTTGAACCGTAGTCCCGCTCCGACACTGAAGATCGGATCGCGATCGCCGAACGATGAGAAGGTCGTGCTCTCGGGCAGAGCGCCAGAGCCCAAGAACGTGGTGCGGTCGGCGCTGGAGGCACCCCACGCGATACCCCCGTCCACAAACGTGACGAAGTCGATCGGCAGTACGCCAAACATCCCCTGACCAATTCCCAGGGCGCCAAAGAGTGGGAAGCGCAGTTCGACGTTGCCCACGAGCATGCGGGATCCGAAGAGATCATCGAGTGCCGGGCAGTCGACGTTGGGGCATTCGTCGATCGTGAACGAGTTGAAGTCGTATCCCCGCACGAGGCTCGGGTAACCAAGGAAGGTGTCGCCGAGCACGGGATCATCTGCGCCACCTCCGTACCGCCCGAAGTGCATTCCCCGAAAGGCGAGCGTGAAAGGCCGGACCGGCATGAAGTACTTGCGGAAATCGGCCAAGACGCCGACGTAGTTGAGCGAGCCGCCCGTCGGTGTCACTTCCAGCCGGTATCGCTGGCCGATCATGGGGGCCGTGGCGCCGAACAAGGAGTTGTCATATATCAGTGCCGCGCTTGCTTGCGCGAGATTCAGCCCCGGGAAAGTCTCCAGGTCCTGTGTTTCGTCGAACACTTTCTGTCCGAATGAGTTGATCGCGACGGTCTTTACCTCTCGATC
>JBDHDY010000059.1:0-10777 GCA_039591275.1 Gemmatimonadota bacterium
GGTGCAGGCTCCGCCGGTGGCGATGGAGGCTCCGCCACCTGTAGTGGAGGCACAGCCGCCAGCGGAGCCCCCGGTGGCACCAGCAGCTCCACCGACAGAGGCGCCGGCGGCCCCGACCGCGGCAAAATTGCCGGAACTATCGGAAGCGGGTTCGGGCCTGTCAGCGGGTTTCTCGGAGTACAACAGGCTCATGCGAACCGCTCCCGCTGCATCACCATCCCTCGCCGCACTACTCGAGGGCGAGCCGTCTGTCGCCCCGGTCGTGGCCGCGCCAATCCCGGGACCGGCTCCCGCAGTGCGAGTAGAGGGAATAGCTCCCATCACCGACTATTGCTTCTCGGGCGCTGCGGCGCTGGAGCGGGCAATGCTTTTGCAGAGTGAGGTGCGCAAGGCGATGGCCGAGGGGCCCTCGCACGCCCTCCATGACCTCATTGAAGAGGTCTTCGATCTCGTCAAGCTTGGCTCACAGCAAACGGGCTAGCCGCTCTGGATTCGGGTGGCCGGGTGTTCTCGGTCTCGTCGTCTCCGTCACCCTTCTCTGGTGGGCACTTCACGATGTCGACCTGAGCGAGGTCGTCGGACACTTTCGTGCCGCGCGCCCGCTCGCCTTTGCAGCCTTCGTTGTCGTGGCCACGCTCGGCTTTCCTCTGCGAACCCTCCGGTGGCGCTACCTGCTCAGGTTGGACGGTCAAACGCTGCCCTTCGTCCCCCTGTGGCACGCGACAGCCATCGGTTTCATGGCCAACAATCTGCTGCCGGTACGTGCGGGCGAGCTGGCCAGAGCCTACGCTGCCAACCGACTGACCCAGGCGCGTTTCTCCACGGCCATGGCAACAATCGTTGTAGAGAGAATCATGGATGGCCTGACGCTCGTCGCCCTGCTGGCGCTCACGACCGCGGCAGGAGGGTTCACCGCTTCGACGACGGTGCTGGGATTCACGCTGGGTGACATAATGAAGGGCGCGGCGGCCCTCTTTGCCGTCGTTCTCATCATCGCGATCGGGGTCGTGCACCGACCCGACGTCGCATTTGGATTGCTGGACCGAGTCGTTCGGCGAGTTCTCTCCGCGAAGTGGGCAATGAAAGTGGAGCACGTGCTCGAAGGGTTGCTGGAGGGATTGCATGTGCTGCGGAGTTGGAGGCGCCTCGCCACTGTTGCGTTGCTGTCAATTGCGGTGTGGGGAGTCAATGGCGCCTCATTCTGGATCTGCAACATCGCCTTCGACCTGCAAGCGCCGTGGACTTCCGGTTTCTTGCTCCAATCCTTGATCGCGTTTGGGGTGGCGGTTCCTTCATCTCCCGGCTTCTTCGGGCCATTCGAAGCCGTGACGAGAGCCACACTCGCACTGTACGGCATCCCCGCCGGACTCGCCGTCTCCTACGCCGTCAGCTATCACCTGAGCACGTTCGTGCCGATCACGCTGCTCGGCCTGTGGTCGCTCTCCCGAGCCCGCCTGCACCTCGCCGATCTACGAGCAGCTCGGCAAGCAACTCAACCGGGAAGCTCGGCAGACCCCAGTGGACGGGTCGATTCGGCGTGAGCACCAGATCATCGATCCATGTCTGATACCGTAACAATCTCCGCTCATGCAAAGACGAATCTGTTCCTCAGAGTATTCTCGCGGGACGCCTCTGGTTTTCACGGAATCGAGACGGCGCTCACCCTACTAGAGCTGGCCGACGAGATGGTCGTGGAGCGGACGGCGCTGGAGGGCAAGGTGGAGCTTTCGGTTGAGGGGGCAGACACCGGGCCCGCCGAAGAGAACCTGGCGTATCGTGCGGCGCACGCCGTCCTGCGCGCCACCGGAAACCGGTTTGGCATCCGCATCCATCTGAAGAAGATCATTCCGGTGCGCGCCGGACTGGGCGGCGGCTCGAGTGATGCCGCCGCAACACTTCACGCGGTCAACTCGATTGCAGACCACGCCGTGCCGCGTACGGAGATCCTTCAATTCGCGGCGGCGCTGGGGTCCGACGTCCCGTTCTTTGCCTGCGGCGTACCCATGGCGTTGGGTTGGAACCGGGGCGAGCGGCTCTTCCGCATCGCTGGACCGCCGGGGGCGCCTGTCTTGCTGGCGGTACCGTCGATTGGGATCAGCACCGCCGCCGGGTACGAGCTGCTGGACGCCGTCAGAAACGAACCGGTGGCGCGGGGTAGCGTCGTGTTGGACCAGGATGTCTTCCGGCAATGGGGCGGGATTGGCAGGCTGGGAGGCAATGACTTCGAATCGGTGGTATTCGGCAAGGAGCCAGAACTCAAAAACCTGTTCGAGCGTCTGGCTCAGACGCGACCGCTGTTCCTCAGATTGTCGGGCTCGGGTTCGGCCATGATCGCGGTGTACAAGTCAGATGAGGAGCGAGATGAGGCGGCCATGACCATCGGCACCTCGACCCAGCGTTTGATCAAGACTCGTACACGCTCGACGCCGGCGCCGGCCCCGCAACCTTTGGAGCAAGCCGAAGGAGCCTCTTGAGTGCGCGGCGCGGCAACGGAACTTGCGACAACCCCACCGTCAACGAGTAGATTACCGACCCGCTCGCGTCACTGAAACGGGATCAAGTGGCCCCTCGTCCAATGGCAGGACTCCGGCCTTTGGAGCCGGCAATGGTGGTTCGAATCCACCGGGGCCAACTGCCCCGCCGCCCAGCCTCGCCCCGGGCGGGCAGGCGGGACCACTCCCCACACCCTACCACACGGCGGGCAGGCGGGCTGACCCCCTCCACCACCCTTTCCCCAGGCGGCCAGGTGGGCCCCCGCAACCCCACCCCACCACCCAGGCGGGCTGTTTTTTCTTCCGCGTTTACCAACCGGCGCTCGGTCTTGTTTAGCGTACGTGATCACGCGTAAACACAGCGACACTACGCTTACCCGTTGTTGTGGTTGGCGCATTCGTGCGACCTGCCGACCGCGAATACAGTCACGGTCGGGGTGGGGTGGAGACGGCCCGTCTGCCCGCCGGGGGTTGGGTGGCGGGGTGCGGGCCCGCCTGACCGCCCGGGGTGGAAGGGAGGAGCAGGGTAGCGGAGCTTGCGCCCAAGCCCGGCCTGTTAGATGTTGATATAATTGGAAGGGATTTCGTACCGTTTTTTGGGGTAGCCGTCAGCCACCCTCAGCTGCGGGAGCCCAGCCTCAGCGCATTTGGCCAGCGTTCGATGCCCAGCCCAGAAGGACCACACCCAGGATGGATTCATCAATGACGACGCCACGCGCCGCCGAGGAAGGCGGCCGGGAGACCGTCGATTCCGTTGTCATCCGCTTTGCAGGCGACTCGGGGGACGGAATTCAGGTCACTGGGACTCAATTCACAACGGCGACCGCGGTCTTTGGCAACGATTTCGCCACCTTCCCCGACTTTCCAGCGGAGATCAGGGCACCTGCCGGAACGACATTCGGAGTCTCGGCGTTTCAGATCCGGTTTGGCTCGGACGTGGTGCACTCCGGCGATCAGCCGGACACTCTCGTGGCCATGAACCCGGCAGCGCTCAAGGTGAACCTGCCCGACCTCAAGAAGGGCGGCATGGTCGTCGTGGACCAGGGAGCCTTCACCGCGCGCAACCTCTCCAAGGCAGGTTACGACGCAAGCCCGTTGGAGAATGGAGTCCTGTCGGGGTACCGCGTCATCCCGCTCGACATCTCGAAGATGACCCTCGAGGCGGTCAAGCCGTTTGGGCTGTCGCAGAAGGAAGCGCTCCGCTGCAAGAACTTCTGGACGCTCGGGCTGATGCTATGGATGTATGGGCGAGACCGGGAGCCAGCCATCGAGTGGCTCAGTGAGAAATTCTCCCAACGCCCGGAGCTTGCCCAGGCCAACATTGCGGCGCTCAACGCCGGGCACGTGTTTGGCGAAGCGGTCGAACTTTCCAGCGAGATTCCGGTGTATGCAGTGGCAAAGGCCGAAGCCAAGCGGGGAGTGTACCGCGCCGTCACCGGCTCGGAGGCATTGGTGTTCGGTCTCTTGGCGGGAGGGCGCGCGGCCAACCTCAGACTTGTTTTCGGCTCCTACCCGATCACGCCTGCCAGCTCGTTGCTGCACATGCTGGCAAAACTCAAGTCGTACGGTGTGACGACCTTCCAGGCCGAGGACGAGATTGCGGCCGCGTGCTTTGCAATCGGTGCGTCTTTTGCGGGGGCGTTGGGCGTCACATCGAGCTCGGGACCGGGCGTGGCACTGAAGGCCGAAGCAATAGGACTCGCCGTCATTACGGAGCTCCCGCTGGTGATCATCAACTCTCAGCGGGCGGGCCCCTCCACGGGCATGCCCACCAAGACCGACCAGGGAGATCTGTTTCAAGCGGTGTACGGCCGCAACTCCGATGCTCCGTTGCCCGTCATCGCCTCCTCCTCCCCGGCGGACTGCTTCGAAGTGGCATTTGAGGCCGTTCGCCTGGCGAGCCGCTATATGACACCGGTGATCCTGCTGACAGACGGTTACCTGGCAAACGCGACCGAGCCCTGGTTACTCCCGGATGTAGACGCACTTCCGAAATTCCCCGTTGAGTTCCGCACCGAAGTGACGGATTTCCAACCATACGCGCGGGATCCCGAAAGTCTCGCCAGGGCATGGGCCATTCCCGGCACGCCGGGGTTGGAACACCGGATCGGCGGTCTCGAAAAAGACTACGAGACGGGCAATGTGTCGTACGATGCCGAAAACCATCAGCGCATGACCGATGTGCGGCTGGAGAAGATCTCCCGCATTGCCGGCGACATCCCGCTCCAGAACGTGCAGACCGGTTCCGAAACTGGGGCCATGGTCGTGGTCGGCTGGGGTTCGTCTTTCGGGGCCATCAGCGAGGCTGTCACGCAGGCTCGCGCGGAAGGCCTGGACGTTTCGCACATTCACATCAGACACATCTGGCCCCTTCCCAGAAATCTGGGTGACCTCCTCAAGGGCTTCGAGAAGGTCATGGTGGCCGAAATGAATACGGGGCAGCTTCTCACTCTCTTGCGGAGCAGCTACCTCGTTCCGGCCGAGGGCATACAGAAGGTGACCGGCAAGCCGTTCCACGTTCGCGAGATCCTGGATGCCATCCGGTCCAACATGGAGCAGTGATATGAGTTCAGCGACGGTGCCGGACAAGCGCACAGCGAAGGACTTCGCGTCCGACCAGGAGATCCGATGGTGTCCCGGGTGCGGGGACTATGCCATCCTCAAGGCGGTGCAGCGCACCCTGGCAGACCTCGGCGTGCCCAAGGAGAAGACGGTGTTCGTGTCGGGCATCGGGTGCTCGTCCCGATTTCCGTATTACATGTCCACCTATGGGTTCCACACCATTCACGGACGGGCCCCGGCCATCGGCACAGGAGTCAAGATTGCCAACCCGGACCTAGACATATGGATCGTCACCGGTGACGGCGACGGGTTGAGTATCGGCGGCAATCACACGATTCATGCCCTGCGTCGTAACATCGACCTACAGATTCTTCTGTTCAACAACGAGATCTACGGGCTGACGAAAGGACAGTACTCTCCCACATCGCGAGCTGGCACGGTTTCCCCGTCGACACCCCACGGCTCGTTCGAGACCCCGATGTCTCCCGGAGCGCTTGCACTTGGCGCGGGGGCACGGTTCGTCGCGCGCTCGGTGGACACAATGCAGAAACACCTTGTGGAGACGCTGACCCGCGCGCACGGTCATCGCGGGACGTCATTTGTGGAAATCTTTCAAAACTGCCTGGTGTTCAACGACGGCGTGTTCTCGGATTTCACTGAAAAGTCGGTCGCCTCGGATAACCAGATCCATCTCGAGCATGGGCGGCCTCTTATGTTTGGCAGCGACGGCGATCGCGGCCTCCGTCTCAAGCCCGGGACACTCGAACTCGAGGTCGCCGTCCTCGGCAAGAATGGCGTGACCGAGGACACCATCCTGGTGCACGACGAGACGAACCGGACACTTGCCTCCATGCTCGTCGGACTCTGCCCACCCGCCTTCCCGCAGGCGCTCGGCGTCATCTATTGCAACCCTGGGCCGACGTACGAGGAGAACGTTCGGGAACAGATCACCGCCGCGAAGACGGTTCAACCCGCCGGAGACCTCAACACGTTGATCCGTGCGGGCAAGACCTGGGAAGTGAAGGGCTGACGTAGCCCGAAAGGGCGAAGGATCTATCTGGGATTTCTCGGGGATCAACCCAGGCTCTACGCGCCGGGTAGCCTCCGGGTATCTCTATTACCGGCGGCGACGCCGGCACCCACACCAAGGCCAAAGATCACGGCCGTACCAGCACCCACCAAGGGCAGCAGCCACACCACGGGCGCCGCAACCGCCGCAGCGGCCACGCCTGCCACGACCGGAGCAACAGGGCTGTGCGCCACCTCCACGAATCTCAGCCGCTCTCTCACGAAGCGCCGTGACTTGATGTAACCGAATAGCGAGGCGGCCCCGGCCACCGCCCCAACAGCCAGAAACTCTAGCACGTTAACACCTCCTGCCTCGCACTACGAAACCCGATCACCACTAGTTTCGGTGAGAACGGGGTAGCCTGGAACCATCCCGTTTCTTACGTACTGAAGAATAACCAGGTCCTCTTAGTTGTGGGGATCGTCCGCAGGCAACCTTGAGCCAGCTCACGACCACAGTGTTTCTCGAAGTGCTTCGATGTCTCCTGTATCGTTATAGAGGTGTGGTGCCACGCGAACGACGCTGCCTCTGACCGAAACGAAGATCCGCCGATCCCGCAGGCGACCCTGCAGCGTCACCAAATCCACACCCTCGGGCAAGCGCAGCCCGAACAGGTGGCCACCGCGCCAGTTCTCGTCGGTGGCGCCAAAACCTCGACAGCCTGCCTCTTCGATCAGCCCCGCGGTCAAGTTGCGGCAGTACGATTCAATGTTCGGGACTTTCCACTCCAGAACTTGTTCCAGCGCGGCGATGAACATTGGAATCAGTATGAAGTTGCTGGCCTCGCCCACATCAAAACGTGCGGCGCCTGCCCGATACCTGTCCTGGTAATTGACCAACCCCGCAAAATTCTCGCTTCCCTCGCGAGCGATCCACGTCTCCTCGAGAGGAAGGCCGCGGTCATACCGTGGCCCGTAGTATGCAGCGCCCACCGCATAGGGGCCAGTCAACCATTTGTACGCGGCGCAGATGAGTGCATCGGGTTGAATGCGCTGCACGTCGAAATCCATGGCCCCTACTGATTGGGTGCCGTCGACAATGAGGGCGGCACCCACCTGACGAGCCCTCTCTCCAATCCGCACAAGGTCGAACCGCGTACCATCCGTCCAATGCACGTGACCTAGGGCAACAACCGCGGTGTCTCTGTCGACGGCCTCCAAGATAGCCTCGTTCCAAGTCGCCTCCCGCCCTGCCCCGGCCGTATTGGGCTCAATTACTCTCAGTTGGGCACCGGCATCTGCGCACAACCGACGCCAGACATACATGTTGGACGGAAACTGATGATGCGCCGTTATCACGTTCTGCCCCTTACTCAAGACAGTGTTCCGAGCAACAACCGCCAGTCCGTAGGACGCCGCCGGCATGATCGCGATGCGCTCTGGGTCCGGCGCGTTCACGAGCTTCGCGAACAATTCTCGAACGCGAGCACATCCGCTGAAGAAATCGTCCGGCGAGATCTCCGAGGGTACCGCCTTGCGGCGAATGCCTTCAACGCCCGCCTGCTCCACCCGTTTAGAAAGGGGCGACATGTACGCACAGTTCAAGTAATGGCTGTCGGACGGCAAGGAGAACAGGTCCCTTTGGCATTGCAGCATCGGGCGCCTCATCAAAAGCGACGGTCTACTAGTGACGACTCCCGCTTCGTTCGGAAATGATCTTCGCGAGCGAGCAATGAGCTGAACGAGCTGCCTGTCTCGGGCGGAAGGCTCTCTGACCGAGAGCAGCGGTCAGAGTAAGGATAACATGGAGTTCTACCGTCGGGACGAGGTGGTTTGGGCTCGCCTTCGGAGATGACTTTAGGGGGAAAGAACAAAAGAAAGTCCGGCACGTCGAACCCGGGCTAGCGTGGTCCCGCCTCGTCCCCTTGAGCAAGGCCCCATGCCGGGCAGCATGGTGTCCAACGTACCGGACTTCTGCGTTGATGCCGGCGGGATGCCCGCCGTCATCAGGTTAACCCGTGTTCGCCACCAAGGGTTCCCGGAGAGTTAACCGGGCTGTGAGGAAGGTTTGTTATGGGGGAGAGACAGACTGACTACGAAGCAGCCGAAAGAGCGGTGGCCGCGTGTCTGACATCGACGGTGAAGCCCGCAGGTTAGCCCTCGGAGGTTGGAGCGACCACTGCGGTGCCGCTCGGCACGCCTAACGTCCGGCTGCCATGCCATCCTTTCGCGGATCCGAGCCAGCCACCCATCCACGCTCGAGACGTATCACGGCCTGGGCTCCACCAAAGGACCCCGGACCGCTCGTAACCACCTCGTGGCCTAGCGCTCTCAGGCCAGCCAGCACCGCCTCGTCAAACTCCTCTTCCAAGGCTACCGTCTTACCGTCCAGATGTCGGAACCTCGGCACGTCGATAGCTCGTTGAACGTCCATGCCAAACAACAGCATGTTGAGCAGGAACTGCACGTGTCCCTGCGGCTGCATCGATCCCCCCATCACACCAAAGCTCATCCAGGGTTGCTCGCCAGTCTCAGTGGTCCGGGTGACAAATGCGGGAATGATAGTATGGAATGGTCGTTTGACTGGTGCGACGGTGTTCGGGCGATCGAGCTCGAGTGTGAACCCCGCTCCGCGGTTTTGTAGGGCAAAGCCCGTCCCAGGAACCACGATGCCGGAGCCGAACGCGAAGTAAATACTATTAATGAAGGAAACCATGTTTCCCTGTGCGTCAGCAGCCGTCAAATAGATCGTCTCGCTGGAGGTGAACGCCTCCCCCGCCGCTACCGCTTCGGCCGCTCGCCTGGGATCAATGAGGGCTCTCCTACCCGCAATGAACTCGTCGTTCAGCAATCGATCGACGGAAACGTCCATATGCGCGGGGTCACCCACGAACCGTTCCAGGTCGGCGAACGCGAGCTTCTTGGCCTCGATCAGGTGATGTAGGTAGTCGGGCGTGTTGTGTCCCATCTGGGTCAGATCGAAGGGCTCGAGGATGCGAAGCATCTCCAGCGCCGCAATGCCCTGACCGTTGGGCGGGAGCTCCCACAGGCGGACGCCACGGAAGGGGGCAGAGATGGGTTCGACCCACTCCACGCGATGGCTCTGCAAATCCTCGATGGTCAGGAAACCGCCGAGCTCCCGGACTCGGGCAACAATGCGTTCACCCAACTCACCGCCGTAGAACACACCGGGCCCGCGGTCTGCAACGAGCGTGAGCGTGTTCGCGAGGTCTTCGTTACGGAACCACTCCCCGGCGTTCGGGGCCCGATCGCCACCTACGAGGTACGTGGTGGACGCACCCGTATCCTGCCGCAGTACCTCTACCTCGTCGGCCCACTGGCCGGCAATGATTGGCGAAACCGGAAATCCCTCACGAGCAATTTGGATGGCGGGTTGCAATGCTTCTGCGAGGCCAATGGTTCCATGCCGCTCCAGCAGCGCCTGCCATCCAGAAAGCGCTCCAGGCACCGTAATCGCCTCCGCGCCTCGGATGGGGATTCGATCGTGGCCCCGTTGAGCAAACGCTTCCCGGGTCATCAGGGCACCAGATCGGCCGCTGGCATTGATCCCCACCAGCCGTTTCTCGTCTGCAAGCCATACCAGCGCAAAGAGATCACCACCCATCCCGGTCATGTGCGGCTCAACCACGTTGAGCACGGCCGCCGCCGTCACGGCGGCATCCACGGCGTTGCCACCACGCCCGAGTACCGCAAGTCCGGCGCCGGTGGCCAACGGCTGACTCGTGGCAATGACGCCGTTTGGAGCGTATACTGGCGACCGCGTGGGTGCAGCTGTTTGAGCGAGCAAAGGTGGGGTCACTGTAAGAGCGAGCGTAGCGAGGAACAGCCGGTCATAGAACATGTTTAGCAGAGGTGTGGGTGGAGGCTCGCAATTTACGCCCGTCTCGTCTGACCGGTAAGGGGCACACGAACTTGCAGACTGCATGGCTGCGACCTGACATCATAAGCGATGGCGAGCGGCCTGCTCTCCCGCTCAGATTTGTCGAGCGCGCCGGTGGCAGGTGTCCGGGCCGGAGGCCGCCACAGGCTCAACGCCTCCTGGGAACAACTGGCCGCCAACCCGGTATCCGTGGAGGACCTCACGCTTGAACACTCGGGAGTCAACAAAGATGAGACCCTTGGCAGCCGCCGCCATTCTTTCCTTCTGGGCCACGACCGGCACGGCACAGGAAGTCCCCGTCAGCGCTGTGGGGATCCTCGATCTTCAAAGCGCCATGCTCGCCGAGCCAAACACTCTGGGCCAGGACCAAGATCGTCGCAGTCGCGAGGAGGGCTTTGCCCGGTTCGCCTTCGCTTTGGGGCCGACGTATAGCCGCGTAGAAGGACTGCCGATCAGACTCGGAGCATTGGGCGAATCGGCGGGAGACAATCCGGTGCGCGCCCAGGCGTATCTCATCATTCGGACTGAGGCGGACAACTCCGAGCGGTTGGATCGCGTAGGTTTCACGGGCAGGATCGAGAAATTCTTCGGCGGCGAGCAAGCGTTTCTGGTTGGGGTGGAGGGGTCCTCAGCGATTCAATGGATCGAAACAAGTGGTGTGTCCAACCTCGAAAACGGGCTCGGCACTTTCATCTTCCACGATGACTTCCGCGACTACTTCGAGCGTAAGGGGGCGAGCGTCTACGGCAGATACGGGCCGAGAGAAAGCCCGTTTCGGGTTGTCCTCGCATTTGGCTGGGATCACTTCGACGCC
>JBDHDY010000060.1:0-10767 GCA_039591275.1 Gemmatimonadota bacterium
TGCGAGGCAGGTGAGTCCTCTCAAGACAGCCGGGATCGTCGCGGTCGCGTCGGGCGGAATCGTGGTCCTATTGCTCGAGGTGTTGGGAGGGGAAAGCGTCAGCGGCAGTGGCAATGGCGGCGGCGGCGGCCAAGACCGGCTGACTGGTTGGCCACTGATTCCGTAAACTGGCCGGCCTGATGTTCCGCTCGTAGGCTCGCCCAAACAAACCGCGGTGCGTCGTTGCCTCACGACACTGAGGGTGGCGCACCGCGTTTGGGATCTCCGGCTCAGCAAAGCCTCGGCGCAGCCCCTTCCTTAGAACCGTACCGTGGCACACCTTTGCGACAGAGAGAGACGTTATCGCACCTGCATAGCTGTAACCGCCTACCTTCTCGAATGAAGGGAGGATTTTATGTCGCACCGCTTCATTCGGTCTATCCTGTTGTTTGTCCTGGTTGTGGGACTCGCGCCAACCGCCCTTCACGCTCAGTACGACATTCTCATTCGCGGCGCTCGGTTGCTGGACGGCACGGGGAATCCGTGGTACTACGCTGATGTTGCCGTCACGGAAGACCGGATTGCGGCCGTGGGTCGCTTGGAGGGTGCCACCGCCCGGAGCGTGCTCGATGCCAGGGGGCTGTATCTGGCGCCGGGGTTCATCGATGTGCACACCCATGCTGCGAACGGTCTGACCACCGCCGAGCTCAGCAGCGCACATCCGCTCCTCGCCCAGGGCTTGACGACCGTGATCGTGAATCCGGACGGCGGTGGACCGGTGGATGTCGCCCGGCAGCGACGTGCACTCGAGGAGCATGGTCTTGGCGTCAATGTGGCACAGCTCATCCCCCACAATTCCATACGGCGACAGGTGTTGGGGATGGAGGATCGCGCTCCGTCCGCCGACGAACTGCAACGCATGAAAGCGCTGGTGCGGGCGGGGATGGAGGAGGGGGCGTTTGGGCTTTCCACCGGGCTCTTTTCGGCACCGGGCAACTATGCGGAAACGGAAGAAGTCATTGAACTAGCGAGGGTCGTTGCGGAGTACCAGGGAACCTATGCGAGCCACATCCGGGACGAGTCGGACTATAGCGTGGGCGTGGTCGCGGCTGTCGAGGAGGTCATTAGCGTTGCGCGAGAGGCCAAGCTTCGCGGGCTCGTGACCCACATCAAGGCCCTCGGCCCCCGTGTCTGGGGTTTTTCGTCAGCGCTGATCAGCCGCATCGAGCGGGCCCGCGAGCAGGGGGTAGAGGTATTCGCTGATCAGTATCCTTACACGGCCTCTGCGACGAGTCTCGTCGCAGCGTTGGTCCCGCGCTGGGCGGAGGTGGGGGGACGGGAGCAGCTCTTGCGACGCATGCGCGATCCTCAAGTTCGCCCTCGCCTCGCCGCCGACATGGAAGAGAACCTCGACCGGCGGGGCGGCGCCTCCCGCATTCAGTTTCGCCGGTATGAACCCGACCCGTCCATTGAAGGCCGGACGCTGCAACAGGTCGCAGAGCAACAGAGCCAGGGTCCGATTGATGCCGCCATCACTCTCATCACGGCCGGTAATCCCGCAATCGTCTCGTTCAACATGCACGAGGATGATGTGGCGACACTCATGCGGCGGCCTTGGGTGATGACATGCACGGATGGCGGCCTGGGACCTATGGGAGAGGGCGTGCCGCATCCGAGAACGTACGGAGCCTTCCCACACAAGATCCGCAGCTATGTTGTTGACGAGCAGGTAATCAGTCTCGCTGCGGCCATCCGGAGTATGACGGGTCTTCCGGCCACGGTGTTTCGCATTCGTGATCGCGGATTCGTGAGGCCGGGTGCGCTCGCCGATCTCGTGGTGTTCGACCTCGACCAGGTCCGAGACCGCGGAACCTATCAGGAACCGCACCAGCTCTCGGAGGGAATGGTGCATATCCTGGTAAACGGGGTCTTGGCCGTGCAGGACGGTCAGTTCACCGATCGAACCGCCGGAAGGGTGCTGGCCCTCCAAGAGTAACACAAAACGCCTGTCGAGCTTGTTTGCGGTGCTCGACAGTGAACGCAACGGAGGCAGAGGCAATGAACGCGAAGCGCATTTACACTCTGGTCGTGCTGTCCACGGCGCTAGTGTTGTGGCTGCACGCACCGGTTACAGCCCAGGAGCCGGGACCAGGCACAGTCTGGTCACTCGCCGCTACAGGGGACGTGATCATGACCCGGCGACTTGCGCAGTTTGACCATTCTGGAGATCCGCGGTTTCAGCAGATGACTCAGGTAATCAAGGATGCTGACGCGGCGTTCCTGAATCTGGAGTTGTCGCTGTTCCGGCTTCACGAGTTTGAAGGCTGGCCGGCGGCAGAGCACGGCGGGAACTGGGAGCTCGGTCCGCCGGAGGTGGCCCACGACCTCAAGGCCATGGGGTTCGATCTGTTCAACCGCGCTAACAATCACACGACCGATTACGGCGTTGCGGGCTTGCGGTTGACGAACAAACTGCTGGACGAGCTTGGCATTGTGCATTCGGGAAGCGGTGAAAACCTGGGAGCGGCGAGTCGGCCCGGCTACCTCGAAACGCCCAAAGGCCGCATCGCCCTCATTGGATTGGCGACCACCTTCACGCCCATGTCCAGAGCGGGGTCTGCCCGCCCTGAGGTCGTAGGCCGTCCCGGGCTCAACGCGTTGCGGGTGGAGCGCCGCTACGAAGCCGACCAGGCCACGTTCCGAACGCTACGGGATGCTGTGGCGAGCTTTGGGGGTCGGGTGAGCGACGAACGGGATGCGCCGATCCGCATTCTGGGAGCCACCGTCTATCCAGGTAGCGAGACCCGGGTCGTCGAGTCGCTGAATCCATCCGACGAGGAACGCATTCTTCGCGAAGTGCGCAACGCCGCCCGAATGGCGGACTACGTAGTCGTAAACAGCCACTCGCACCAGCCCGGTAACGCCAGCCTGGTACCGCCACCATGGCTCGTGGAGTTCGCCAAGAAGTGCCTCGACGCCGGTGCCGTAACGTACATCGTCCACGGACCTCACCAGCTCCGCGGCATAGAGGTCTACAACGGAAAGCCGATCTTCTACAGCCTAGGCAACTTCGTCTTCCAAAACGAGACGATCGATCCCATGCCGGCAGACAACTATGAGAGATACGGGCTTTCGGATACTGCGCTCGCTGCGGACCTATACGATAAGCGGTTCCAGGGAGGCACCGTCGGTTTTCCCGCAAGCCCGGTCTGGTACGAGAGTGTGGTGGCCGTGCCGACGTTCGAGGATGATCGCTTGATCGAGCTCAAGCTGTATCCGGTCGAGCTCGGTCAGAAGGCGCCACGCTCCCAGCGAGGCACGCCGCGAATGGCGGATGAGGCAACGGGCCGCAAGATCATCGAGCACTTGGCGGAACTGTCTTCTCCGTTCGGTGCCAGTATTGTTTACCGGGACGGGATCGGCGTTTGGCGCTCGGAGGCCCCGAGAACATCGACAGGTCGGTGATTCGTTTTTTGGTGGCTGAGGTCCGGCCGGCAGGGGAGATCTTCATGCGTCGTGCGGGCGTTCTTGCTGTAGGGATTCTCTTTTTGGGCTGTCACAGTTACGTGCCGATAACGGCGCCTGAGGCACCTCTCGGCTCCGAGGTGAGGGCGCTTCTCTCCACCGAAGCCCAGCTCGCCCTGGAGGACCGTCTGGGGATGGAACGGCGCAGCGTGACCGGTCGCATGGTGGAAAGACGGGCCGATACGTTGTTTCTCCTGGTGCGCACTGCGGGTGCCGGGTCCGGGTCACTATACCAGCGGCTCGACATAGCCGAACGCGATGTGCTACGGCTCGATCTCAGGAGGCAACATAACGGCAGGACGTTTGGGCTCGTCGTGGGGTTGGTGGGGGCGGCGACGGCTCTCACCATCCTGCTGACTGGGGACGTGGACTCTGGAAGCCCGCTGCCGGGGGAGCCAAGTCCGCCGGAGAGGGTTACGGGATGGTGGTCTAGTGTTCCGCGACAAAGGTGATGAGGATAACCGACAAATTTACTACGAAATATCCGCAAACAGCCCGCTATTAAAGTGCCCAGAGCTACCTTGACAGGCCTTGGACCCAGCGGTAATTGAAAGAGTACAATTTGACAATCTCTGGAACCTAAGGCCGATCCCCCGTCCAAGGATGTTTGCGTGGCATCCTCTGTGGCCTTCCTACCTTGGGTAGCCGCAAGTCATCGCAGTCTGCGGGTTGAAAGCCCGCAGACGCCACGACATCGACTGATCTTCTCAGACGACGCCGGCGGAAAACATGTGTGGAACGACTGCCGCCGTCGACTGTCCCAGAAACGTTTTCACTTCCAGCCCGATCGCACGTCGCCTCTAGGCCCGACCTGGTCTCCCGGCGAACAGCGACGCTGCCCTCTGCGCAGCGATGTTGCGGTTGGGCAGATGTGTGTGTCCGAAGCTTCGCCACCCCAAGTCCCAACGACTGGACAATGCCTGTTGTGGGAGCGGATTGACGCGCTTCGGGTTAACACGAGGTTCGCGTTGGGCGGACCTCGAACGACGCTCAGGACCCCTGCATGCTTGCCGTTGCACGAAGCGCACCAACGATGACCCAGGGTCTCAGAGGTGTGCCAGTGTCGATCGTGCAACCCCTCTCGTCGTCTAGAGAGGAATGAAGTTGGAGGGCTCATCAGCAGCCTGCCGGGACCGAGGCGGCGAATTTACCAAGGAGGTGTGTATGTCCAAGCAAAGCTCGTTGAACCCCCGACTTTGGAGGTTGGGCTGGAAGCTGGGTGGACTTATGCGCTGCGCTGCGTTCTTGGTGTTCGCCTTCGGCTTTGTGGCCACGGCGCACGCGCAGCAGACAGGAACCATTAGCGGGCAGGTGGTGAACGCGGTGACCGGCGCTCCGATCACAGGTGCACAGGTCCTCATAGAGGGCACCGACATCGGGGCGGTCACCCGCGGGGACGGGCGGTACGAGATCATCAACGTTGCCGCCGGAACGCACTCCGTGCGCGGCAGGATCGTCGGATACGGCACGGTTACAACAGACGTCACCGTACGCGCCGGCGAAGAGAGCACTGCGCTGTTCGAGCTTCGGGAACAGGTGTTCTCGCTGGACGCCATTGTGGTAACGGGCTCTCCCACCGGGGCACGAAGGAGGGAGCTCGGTGCCTCACTGAACCAGATCGACATGTCGCAGATGGGAGTGAAGCCGGTCCAGAACCTCGAGACGCTGCTCCAGGCTTCCGGACCCGGCATTCAGAGCTTCATCAACCAGGGACAGGTGGGGGCCTCGGGCTCGCTGCAGCTCCGCGGAGTCACCAGCGTCAGCCAGGGTAATGAGCCCCTGGTCTATGTTGATGGGGTGCGCCTATCCACTGAGCGCACACCGGCCGCGGCCGCTTTCGACGGGCGCAACACCCGGGTGAGCGGTTTCAGCTGGAACGATATCAACACGGACGACATCGAGCGTGTGGAGGTCATCAAGGGTGCCGCCGCCACGTCCCTGTACGGGACGGAGGCGTCCGGTGGCGTGATCCAGATCTTCACGAAACGGGGAACCAGCGGGACTCCCCAGTGGTCGTTCAGCACGACCCAAGGAGCCAACTTCTGGCCCGTGCCGAGCTCGACCATTCGGCAGCATCCAACGAGTCTCGATATCGATGTGGTCAAGAAGACCGGCCATGTGCAGCGCTATAGCGGCTCGGTGCGCGGCGGCATCCAGGACTTCGATTACTATCTCTCGGGTAGTGGGTCGGATGAAAACGGGATCGTGGATACGCAGTGGTCGAAGCACTGGACTGTCACGGGCAACTTCGGCCTGCAGCTGATCGAGGGGATGACACTCAGGCTCAGCAATACCTTCACCCACCGCCGGACCCGGCAGGTTTCAGACGGCAACAATCGTTACGGGTACATGCTGAACGTGATGCGAGTTGGGAAGGGCTACATGGCGGGATCGAGGGATCAGAGTTGGGTCCTCGAACAGGAGTATTTCAACGAACTGGACAACTTCCTGGGCGGGGCAAACATCGACTACGTCCATGGTGAGTTCAATCACAGTGTCCGCTTCGGGCTGCACCACATGGAGTCGTCGAACAGCGGCTTCCAGCCCTTTGGCTGGCATCTCAACCCACTGGGCACCATCGCCCAGCGGCGATTTAAAGACCGCTTGCTGACGGCAGAGTACGCAGGAACGTGGGAGAAGAATATCTCTGACCAGCTCCGGTCCACCTTGTCCTTTGGCGGCCAGGTCTACGACGAGCGGCGCTTTGAGGTCAGAGCTAACGGTCAGGATTTTCCGGGCCCCGGCGATCACACGGTCAACTCTGCGGCGCGCACCAATGGCTATGAGTCCAATATCCGCGAGGTGAATGCCGGCTTCTACTTCCAAGAGATGATCGGCATGTGGGATCAGCTCTTCTTGACCGGCGGCATTCGCTTTGATGGGAGCAGTACCTTCGGTGACGACTACGGCTTCCAGGTATACCCCAAGTTCAGTGCGTCGTATGTCGTTTCGGATGCAAGCTCGTGGCCGGAGTGGTGGAACACGTTTCGGATACGCGGCGCGGTCGGGATGGCAGGAAGGGCGCCGGGTGCATTCGACGCCGAGCGGACGTGGGAACCCATCGCTGCGAAAGACGGCCAAGCGGGTCTCTCGCCCGACAACCTCGGGAATCCTGATCTCGGGCCGGAACGGACCACCGAGTTTGAAGCGGGGTTCGACAGTGACATGTTCGATGCCCGTGTCAGCGTGGAGTTCACGTATTACAACGCAACCACAAATGACGCCCTGTTTAATGTCGTGCCGGTCCCATCACAGGGCTTTCTCAACAGCCAGCTCGAGAATGTCGGCAAGCTGCGGAGCAAGGGCATCGAGCTGGGCGTGAACGCAGTGGTGCTGGACACGAGGAGCTTCAACTGGGCGGTTGGAACCCAGCTGACCACCAGCGACAACGTGATCGTCGACATGGGTGAGGCGTCAAACTTCGGAGTGGGGCGTATTCAGGAGATCCGTGAGGGGTTTGCGCCGCCATCGTACTTCGGTCGCAAAGTCACGAATCCGAACGAGCTAGCAGATCCCATTTTCGAAGAGGATGCGTTCCTCGGAGAGGCCTTTCCCACCACCACGGTGAATTTCACGACCGATGTCTCTCTCGGGGCTTTGACCTTGAGCGCTTTGGGAGAGCTCGTGGATGGGGGGAACATGGTCCAATCCGTGGGCTGGCTCAATACGATCCGCGAAGTGTGGCCGGGTTGTGACGAGGCTCAGGCCATGGACGCAGCCGGTCAGCGGGATCAGCTCACGGCTGCGGTGCGGGCCAAGTGTCTCCGCGCCTTCACGGGTGCTGATCAGTTCGTGGAGGACGCGGACTTCTTCAAGCTGCGGAACATTACGGCAACGTTCCGCATGCCCCAGCGGTGGCTGCCCTTGGGTCTCAGTTCCGCCACGCTCTCGGTAACCGGGCTCAACCTCTTCAAGATCACCGATTACCCCGGGGTTGATCCTGAGTCGCACCAAGGCGGCCCAGACTCCTCCTTCCGTGAGGATTACTACACGGTTCCGCCGAGGCGGTCGATGCTGGTCAAGTTGAATTTCACGTTCTGAGCTTGGAGAATGACCGATGAAAGACTCGAATAACAGAGTTCAGGTGGTCAGCACGGTCCACGCCTGGCGATGCCGGCTGGGGGCCGTAAGCTGCCTGGCGGCCATTCTCGTCGCTGGCTGCGACCTCGGTGTGACCAACCCAGGTACCATCGCAGACGATGCACTGAACGATGAGCAGGCGATGGAGCCGTTGGTCACCGGAATGGCTGGAGATTTTTCCACGATCTTCGATGAAGTGGCGTATTTCATGGGGATCGCGAGTGGAGACATCACCCACTCGGGAGCCTTCGAGGCGGAAGAGTTTATGCAGCGCGGCGAAATCGAGCCGCGGCACGTAAACGGACTGTGGGGTGAGATGCACCGCTCCCGCTGGGTGGCCGAGCAGGGAATCTTGCGACTCCAGGAGGTGCTGGCGGGCAGCTACGCCTCCAGTCCGCTTGCCACGGAAGCACATCTCTGGGCCGGCTTCTCCAACCGCATGTTGGGCGAGAACATGTGTGTCTCGGTATACGACGGCGGTTCCCCGGGCGACCACATGGATCACTTTACCCGGGCCGAGAGCTACTTTACCGAGGCGATTTCGCTTGCCGGATCACAGGGCGAGGACGCCATGCAGGATGCGGCCTATGCGGGTCGTGCTCAGGTGCGGCTCGCGCAGCAAAACTGGACAGGCGCACGTGACGACGCCCAGCAGGTGGCCGACGATTTCGCGTTTGTTGCGGTGTTTTCGGTCGCCGACTCCCGGGAGAACAACTGGGTCCATAACCAGTCGCACCGGCGAGATTACTTCAGTGCCATCAACACGCTCGCCGAGGCCCTGGACAATACCGATCCACGGATGGCGTGGACGGACATGGATCGAAATGGGGCGGACGGCGTGACCCACATGCTGCGGCAGGACAAGTACCTGAGTCTGGGGGACGCGATACCCATTGCCGAAGGCGACGAGATGCGGCTCATAGAAGCCGAGGCCGCGCTACGCATCGGTGGCGGCGACGTGCCCACGGCCATGCAGCTGATCAACGACGTGCGTATGGCTGCCGGAGTCCCGACCAAGAGCGCGGCAACCGTTGCAGAGGCCATGACCGTCCTCCGGGAGGAGAGAGACATCATCTTCTGGATGGAAGGTAGGCATCTTTGGGAGCTGCGGCGCTTCGATGACGCGTTCTTGACCGGACGGGACGAGTGCGTACCGCCCAGTGAGAATGAGGTGCTGACGAATCCCAACGTGAGCAATTGACGAACGACGTGGCGAGAGGGGGCAACCCCTCTCGCCACCGGCGGTCACGGAGAGGAATCCCTTTCGCAAGTGTGGCCGCGACTTACACCCATGAACGCCTCGGCGGGTGCGGAGGGAGCTCTCCTGCCCGGGTATTGGAGTGTGCCATGAAACGACTCGTTACACATCTGCTGCCCGCTGCGGCAATCCTGCCCGCCCTCTTGCTTGGCAGTTACGATCGGGCAACCGCTCAGGAGGTCACGCTCGTCGCCGGCGGCGATATCGAGTGGTCACGCATCACCAAGGCGCCCCAAATCGCCTACGACACTGATAACCGTCAGCGCGAGGACGGCTGGATCCGGGTGCCGCACGTCATTACTGCCGAGAGCAAACCATACTTGGAGGAGAAGCTCGGTCGGGCGTTGGAAACGCCTGAGAGCCATCACATTCGGGCCATCCACTACGGTCTGGAGTTTGAGACACTCGGGGAGATGGCGCGCTACCCGCTTCAAAAGGTCGCGCCGATACTGCGAGAGGCAGACATCGCCTTCGCCAACCTCGAAACTCCGCTGTCAGATAAGGCGCGCCACAGCGGTGCGTTCCGCACACCCCCCGCTTTTGCAGACGGGCTCAAGTGGGCCGGGATAGACGTTGTGTCGACGGCCAACAACCACGCGCTCGATGCCGAGGGTGAAGGACTGCTGGACACGAAGGCTGCCTTGTGGGAAGCCGGGGTAGGGGCCGTAGGTACCGGGCGGAACCTGGAAGACGCGAGGCGTCCATTCATCGTGGAGCGCAACGGGATCAAGGTCGCTTTTCTTGGGTACGCCATTGCGGTCAACGCGGGCGGCGGTGGTTTTGCGCTGCCGAACCAGGCGGGGGTCGTACCGCTCGACCCGTTCATCGTAAAGGAGGACATCCGACGGGTGCGAGACGAGGTGGACTACGTGGCAGTCTCTTTCCACTGGGCCATTGAAAACTCGCAGGACACACACGCGGATGCGCGTGCCTTTGCGTACGAGGTCATCGACGAAGGGGCCGACATAATTCTCGGGCACCATCCTCACGTACCCAGAGGGGTCGAGGTCTACAACGGTAAGGTGATTTTCTACTCGTTCGGCAACCTCATTTTCGGACACAACCACACGTACTGGATGGACAATTATCTCGGGCGACTCACCCTCACACCGGATGAGATCACAAAAGTCGAGATCCTGCCCGTGGCAGGCACGGGCCAAAACCTCTCCCAGCCTTATTTGCTGGAGGGAGAAGAAGCCCAGGCGTTGTTGCAAGATGTCCAGGCCCGCTCAGCGCAGCTGGATACACGCATGGAAATTGAAGGGGATGTCGGGATCATTATTCCACGAACCGCTCCGATCAGTGCGCGCAGGTGACCATCGGCGTGACGACCGTCTTGTCTGGAGAGCTATCATGAAACGATTTGTTCGTACTACAATGGCCGCTCTTGTCGTGTCGCCGCTGTTGCTCCTCGTTGGAGCGGCCACAAGCGACGCACAGGTTGTGACCCTCGTCGCCGGTGGTGACATCGAATGGTCCCGCACTACCAAAGCACCGGGCCTGATCTTCGATCCGCCGCAGGCGTTCGGGCAGCGAGCAGCTCAAGAGGAAGGTGCTTGGAGGAGAGTGCCGTACGTGATCACCGCCGAGAGTAAGCCGTACCTCGAGGAAAAACTCGGCCGCGCTCTGGAAACTCCCACAAGTCATCACATCCGTGCGATCCACTACGGGTTGGATTTCGAGTCGCCCGAGGAGTTGGCTCAATACCCGCTGCGAAATGTGGCGCCGACTCTGCGCGAGGCTGACATCGCATTCGCCAACCTCGAGACACCACTCTCAGATCGGGCGCGGAATAGCGGAGCTTTTGTTACACCGACGGCGTTCGCGGACGGGCTGAGGTGGGCCGGGATCGACGTTGTCTCAACAGCTAACAATCATGCCTTGGATGCGGAAGGTCAGGGGCTGCTGGACACCAAGGCGGCTCT
>JBDHDY010000061.1:0-18722 GCA_039591275.1 Gemmatimonadota bacterium
GACACGTTCATCGAGATCTTTCAAGCGGAAGCTGAGCGCATAGGTGTGGAAGACCACCTGCTCGGTCAGGGAACGATCTATCCAGACACGATCGAGACCGGAGGGACTCGCCGAGCAGACAAGATCAAAACACACCACAACCGTGTGCCGATCATCGAGCAGATGATCGCCGAGCAGCGTGTCATCGAACCCCTCGCCGAACTGTACAAGGTCGAGGTGCGGGAGCTGGGCGAACGCGCAGGCATTCCCGAACATCTTTTGAAGCGCCATCCCTTCCCTGGCCCCGGGCTCGGGGTACGATTGCTGTGCAGCGAGGGATCGGTGAGCTATGACGGTCCCAAAGAACAGCTCGTGGCTCTGGGCCGGCGATTCGACGTTGACGTCCTACCACTCCCGATCCGCTCCGTCGGAGTCAAGGCGGACCTGAGAGCCTACGAACACCCCGTCCTCTTGAGCGGCCAGGTCTCATGGGAAACCCTGGTGGAGGCCACTTCCGTGGTTACCGCCGAAGTGCCTGGCATCAACCGCTGCGTCTGGAATCTGGGGGCTGACACCCCACAGGACGCGCGGGCGATCGAGACAACGGTCACAAAGGAGCGCCTGGATCTCCTGCGGGAAGCTGACCATCTGGTAATGGAGGCGCTGCGGCGGCACGATGTTTACCATGAGATCTGGCAGTGTCCCACGGTTCTGGTCCCAGTAGCACTCGGCAAGGGTGAAGGCGAGCTAGTGGTAGTGCGGCCCGTGAGCTCCGAGCGCGGGATGACCGCGTCACCAAAGGAGTTGCCGAAGGCGCTGCTGGAGGATGTGCGCCACAGCGTACTGTCCCTGCCAGGAGTCTCGGGTCTCGCCGTGGATGTCACATCCAAGCCTCCTGCGACAATCGAGTGGGAGTGAGGTGGCAACGACATGTTGAAGCGTGACAACACGGCACTAATCGTCATTGATGTTCAGGGCAAGCTGGCGCGCCTAATGCACGAGAAAGACGCGCTCTTTCAGAACCTCGAGAGACTGATCAAGGGCGCACAGATTCTCGGAATCCCTATTCTCTGGACGGAGCAAAACCCCAAGGGCCTGGGATCGACGATACCAGAGATTGCGAGCCTCCTATCAGAAACCACTCCTCTGCCGAAGGTCAGTTTTAGTTGCTGCGGCGATGAGCGCTTCATCCAGGAGCTGCAAGCCACCGGCCGCACGCAGTTCTTGATATCTGGTATCGAAGCCCACATCTGTGTGTACCAGACAGTCCGCGATCTGCTGAGCCGCAACTTCGAAGCCGAGATCGTGGTGGACGCGGTCTCGTCCCGAAATCCGGCCAACAAGGAAATCGGCCTCGAGAAGATGAAGAGTGCAGGCGCGCGCATGACGAGCACCGAGACGGCTCTCTACGAGCTGCTCGAGGTGGCAAAGGGCGATCAATTCAAGGAGATTCTCAAGATCGTGAAGTAGCGACGAGGCCCGACACAGATTGGACCGTCCATGGAGCCAGAGGTCGACGCTGCTGAGGGAACGCGATCCCCACGACACATGAGTTCGAAGCACTGGGGCCCCGTCGCCGAGCAGGAACGCTTTGAGACGCTGGATGTGCTCCGCGGCGTCGCCATCTTCGGCATTCTGCTGGCTAATATCCTCATCTTTGCGTTCCCAGTGCAGGCTGCCGGCGTCATCAGAGAACGAGTGAGCGGCGCCGATGCTGTGGCGACCCTGTTCGTGGCTCTATTCGTCGAAGGCAAGTTCTACACGCTGTTCTCCATCCTGTTTGGAATGGGCCTGGCGCTGCAGAGCGCGCGCGCGGAGGAGCAAGGGAGACCGTTCGCAGGGGTTTACCTGAGACGCATCTTTGTTTTGCTGCTCATCGGTATCGTGCACGGCATCCTTCTCTTCGCCGCCGACATCCTAGCCTTCTACGCCGTGGTTGCACTGGTTGCGATTCCGTTTCGCAAGCTCGCGCCAAAGACGCTCCTCACAACCGGAGTTGCGTTGTATGCCGCCGGGACCCTCGCTCTCGGCGCGTACGTCACCGTGGGCCGGACGGGCGCCATGCCTGCCGATCCCAACTGGCAGGAGCTGCTGGAGACGCGCCGCACTGCACTAGAGGGGCCGGGTGACACGCTTTCGGACGAGGCAGGCTCACAACTCCGTGCAGCCACAAAGCCACTCATCGTTCGGATCACCAGGATTCTTCCGGTAGCCGAACTCGAGTTCTACGAGTTCATGGCGGACGAGCAACGCATCTTCTCGAGCGGCACCTTTGGAGAAATGGCCCGCCATCGGGCGGCGGCGTTCTTCCTCGTCAGCATGCCGCTCAAGCTCATCTTCGTGAGTTGGCGTGTATTGGCGCTCTTTCTCATCGGAATGTACTTCGTGCGAAGTTCATTCCTGATTGGAGGCGGCCGGTCTCCCACGAACTGGAAGAACATGGCGCTCAGTGCCTTTGCGCTGGGCATGATACTCCAGCTGATCGGCGGCGTAACTCAGCCCGCGATGGGGCAAAATGTCGCGTTTACGGCCGTTGCCCTTACCGGTATCCTGGTAGGTACCTTCGTGCTGAGTTTGTCGTACGCCGCCGGCGTGGCGCTGGTTGCGGCGACGATAGGCCGGACCCTCATCGTCCGCGCCATCGCTGCCGTCGGCCGCACGGCCCTCACGAACTATCTAGGCCAGTCAATTGTCTGCGGCATCATCTTCTACAGCTTCGGCTTCGGGCTATTCGGACAGTTGCACGTCACAGAAGCAATTGCCTTGACCGTTCCCATCTTTGGCGTGCAACTCGTCGTTAGCACCTTGTGGCTGCGTATGTTCCGGTTTGGACCAATGGAATGGGTTTGGCGAACGCTGAGCTACGGGAGACTGCAGCCGATGAGGCGCCAAACGTAGGGGCGCAGCATGCTGCGCCCCTACGTTTGCGCCCTCCCGCCCCTACTGCCCTCGCTTCCCTTCCATCCTCCGCTCCAGATCCCAAGCCATCTGTCGCGCCGGCGTCATCGTTTCGAGCTCACCGTAGAACTCACAGCGATCCACGAACTCGCCGAATAGCACACCTGCTATTGCGAGGCCCCACGGGGCGTCAGTCGCCATCATCCACACAGCTGCCGGAAATACGAACCCCATGCCTACCCGTAGAGTGCTAGCCACAGGGCGGACGTGGACACCTGTGCGCGCGAAACCGATCTTGCGCCGCGTGTACAGGAAGACCTTTGCCAAGCCGGCCGTGCTGACGAGGACAGGATGTGCAGCGATGACCCCCGTCAGAAACACGCCCGTCAGAAACGCGCCGGCGCTGTGTGTGAGGGACGGCCTCAGGGCAAACTTGTACACCATGTCAATGGAGGCCAGTGCGGCAACACCGATTAAAACAGCGGCCCATCCAAGCAGGCTGTTGTTGGGCATCCACAAGAGAAACACGGAGGCCGTCACAACAAACAGCGTGAAGAAGGCAATCTCCCGACTCAACCACGATTGTGCCACGTTGAGGAGGCTGCGCCACGCGCGCAATTTCCTACCCAAGTGGGCACCACTTACCGCCATGGCGGCCAAAGCGGCTGCCACGAACAGCAATGGATTCGCATCTGTGCCGCCGCGCGCAAAGGCCGTAGCCAGGCCAAAGAGCAGCGCTGCAACAAAGGTGAAGACCGCAAGCGGCCACTCCGACCGCAGGCTGTTCTCCATTGACGGCGCCTTCTCTCCGGGGTAGCGCTCGGTCTCCGAAAGAGATGACTCGGGCGCACGCCCGCCCTCCCGAAGCGGAATGACTTTTATGGAGGGGTCGATGCCCATTGTCGCAAAGCCCTCGACATCGCGCCCCGTGTCTCCCTCTGCAAGCGGACCGTAGCTCAACGCTCCTGTCGGACAGAGTTCGACGCAGGCCGGTGCCATGCCTTCCTTCAGCCGCTCGTTGCACAGGGTGCACTTGGACATCACGCCGCTCTCCGCATCGAAGCGCGGTGCGTCGTAGGGGCAGGCCCAACTACAGTATCGACAACCGATGCATCTCTCCTGATCTAGGATGACATCCCTGTGATATGCGAGCGCCGGGCAAGCACTCATGCAGGGCGCCTCGGCGCAATGGTTGCAGGCGAGGGAGAGGTGAAACAGCGGAACACTCGGATACCGCGATTCATTAAACGTGTATACGGATCGCCAGCTCCGATCGGGAGCGAGCCCGTTCTCGATCGTGCAGGCGAGCTGACAGGCCTGGCAACCAGTGCACGTGTTCTGATCGAAGATGAAGCCGTTAGGAATCTTGAGCCTTCGCGATCTCGACGAGGTTGTCGTGGAAGGCCGCTCCGTGCCCCATGTCGGTTTCGCGGCCCAGCGAACAGAAGTTCACTGTCCCACCCTCACTGATCCACCAACCGTTTGTGACACTGACGCAACCAGCTTTGAGACCGTGGTCGACTTTCGCCTCGAGCCGCAGGCTTCCCCGGTCGTTGAAGATCTTCACCGTGTCACCGTCACTGATCCCCCGAGCATCTGCATCCTCAGGGTTGACCTGCGCGATCGGCCTCTCCCCAAACTGGCGGATCATCTTGAGGTTGTTGAACTGCGAGTGAATGCGGTTCTTCGTGTTGGGAGTCATGAAATACAGTGGATATTTCAGCGTGCGCTCGGCCGAACGCCTCGTGGACTCCTCCGCCTCCCTGTAGATCGGTAGCCGCTCTGCGCCCCATCGCGCTAGAGCCTCCTCCGACACCAACTCGATCTTGCCCGACGGCGTGGCAAACACGTTATCGGAGAAGGCAACCTCCTGGTGCCCGGGCGCCAGCACGGGGCCTCGGCGCAACCGCTCGAGCGTGAGCTCATCGAAGGGTGCGAGTCTTCGATTGAGGAACGCCTCGACTGCTTCATCTGATGGACCGGGAATGTCTGCTGCGATATCCTCCTCGGGAAAACCCAACCTTCGTGCCAGCAGATGATACACTTCAGACTCCGGCTTCACGTCACCCAGGGGGTCGATCACCTTTTGCTTCAACTGAATGTAAGGATGCCAGTAGGCGCCGATGACATCCGATTGCTCGAACATAGTCTTTGCTGGAAGCACAATGTCGGCTTCCCGAGCCGTGTCGGTGAGAAACTGCTCGACCACCACTCGAAACTCGAGGTTACGGAACGCCTCGAGCACTTTGTTCGTTTCTGGGTTTTGTGTCACCGGGTTGCCGCGCTCGACCCACGCCATTCGCAATGGAGGATCCTTCGTGGCAAGCATCTCTTGACCCAGCCGCGCTGTTGGGATTGACACCCGGACAGAGTCGCCGGGCTCCGCGGGCGGATAGCAAGCCATGGGATCCTTGACTTCGTCGAAGATGTGGCTCTGCAGGTTTGCGTATACCCACCCAGCACCCCGCTTGCCGATGTTGCCCGTGATGGCCAAAAGAGCCAAGATCGCTCGCATGGTCTGAGCACTGTTCGTATACCGCTGCATGCCGAAGCCCGCGCTGATGGTAACCGGCTTGACGGTGCCCATGTAGCCGGCAAGACGGCGAATGTACTCGGCTGGAACGTCCGTGATGGCCGCTGCCTTCTCCGGCGTGAAATCTCGCACCAGATCCGCGAACTCCGAAAAACCGTGGATATGCTCGGCGATGAAATCGTGATCGACGCGGTCCTGCTCGATGAGTTGATGGGCCACGGCTAGGGCTAGGGCGCCGTCAGTTCCCGGCCGGGGCTGGATCAAGAGCTCCGCCCGCTCTGCGGACTCAGTGCGCCGCGGATCGATCACCACCAGTTTGGCACCTCCCTCGAGTGCCTTATTAATGAACACCATCTGGTGGATGTTTGTCTCCGCCGCGTTCTTCCCCCACAACACGATCAGCCTGGCTTCGGCGATGTCCCACGGAGCGCTGTGTTTGTTGTCGCCGAGCGTGAGTCGGGTCGCCTCGAGCCCGGCGGGCCAACAGAGGTCGCCGTACGTCGTCGTGCACCCGCCGTAACGCCTCCAAAAATTCATCCCCACCGCATTGAGCAGGCCCTTGGTACCGCTGGCGGCATAGTAGAGGACGGACTGAGGTCCGGTCTCCGCCCTTATTTGGCTCAGTTTTCGCGTGATAACATCGAGGGCCTCGTCCCACGAGATGCGCTCGAATGCCAAGGTGGATGGGGCTCGATCCGGCGCAACCTGCCGTTCTCAACGTACACGCGCATTCCGCAGGTGCTGTAGCAGTTGCGCGGGCAGGCCGTGGTAAATACTGACATGACTCTCGTACCTCTTCTACATATTCTGCCCCTCCTGCCCCTCCTGCCCCTCCTGCCCCTCTCCCTGCCTCAGATCGTCGCTCAGCAACGATGGCGCGTCAAGGTCACAGTAGCGAATCCGACCGACCGCCCTTACTTTTTTCCTTTCCAACAGGCGTCGATCCCGTTACACATCGCAACTCTCGGAGGATGCATGGCCACCCTCAACCGCGCACGAAGCCTCATCGTCGGTGGAGCTGCTCTCGCCGTCGCCGTCACCGCAGTCGCAATGGTCGCCACCCCGTCGTCGCAAGGACAGACCATCACTGTGTACAAAACGGCTACTTGCGGCTGCTGCTCCAAGTGGGTGGAGCATCTGCGTGAGGCCGGTTTCACCGTCGTGGCCGAGGACGTCACGAATTTGGCGCAGATCAAGGCCGAGCACGGTGTGACCTCGAATCTGGCGTCCTGCCACACAGCCATCGCGGATGGATACGTGGTGGAGGGACACGTTCCCGCCGACGTCATCGGTAAGCTCCTGGACGAACGGCCCAGCGTCATCGGCATCACCGTTCCCGGCATGCCCATGGGATCGCCAGGCATGGAAATGGGCGACCGCCACGACCCATACGACGTCCTCACCTTCGATGCGGACGGGAACACCGAGATCTACGCGAGCCGCTGAGTCGAGAAGCGATTCTGCGGTAGGAGCCGAGTGACAGCGGAGTCGCCGCAGATCAGCACGGCGAGAAGGGTCATTCGGAATGGCACCAAAAAATCGACAGTGGCGCCTCGCCGCCCGTCCCGTCGGCCTCTTCAAGGAATCGGACTTCCAGTGGTCTGAAGAGCCGGTCGGAGAGCCTCGTGACGGCGAGGCGCTCGTTCACAACATCTATCTCTCTCTGGATCCCACGAGCCGCGGTTGGGCCGGCGCTGCACCAACCTACCTTCCACCCGTTGAAATCGGCGACGTCATGCGGGGGTTTGCCCTTGGTGTGGTGGAGGAGTCACGGCACCCTGAGTTTCAATGTGGAGATCTGGTAACGGGGCTCCTGGGTTGGCAAGAGTACGCCACCGCTCCGGCCTCAACCCTGACCCGTGTGCCACGGGATTCCTCACTGCCACTGGCGGCGTATTTCGGGCTTCTCGGACATATAGGAGCTACGGCCTATTTCGGGCTGCTGGACGTCGGGAGGCCCCAGCCCGGTGAGACCTTGGTAGTCTCGGCGGCAGCGGGAGCCGTGGGGTCACTCGTTGGTCAAATCGGGAAGATCAAAGGTTGCCGGGTTGTCGGTATCGCAGGAAGCGAGGAGAAATGTCGTGCTTTGACGGAGCCGTCAACCACAGAGCCGGCCGTGTTCGCCCCAGGTTGAGGCGGCAGTGCCCTGACGGCATCGACGTCTTCTTTGACAACGTCGGTGGAGAAACCCTCGATGCTGTATTGAGCCTCATCAACCTCCATGCCCGTATCGTGATTTGCGGATTGATATCACAGTACAACGCGGTCGAGCCCATTCCTGGGCCTTACTATTTCCCCAACATCCTCTCGAAGCGGGCACGGGTGGAAGGGTTCATCATATTGGACTACGCAGACCGCTTTCGGGAGGCTGAAGCCGAACTCGCCAAATGGCATGCCGACGGCAAGATTCGCTATCGGGTGGACTTGGTCGACGGGCTGGAGCGGGCTCCAGCCGCCGTCAACAAGCTCTTCGACGGATCGAACACAGGAAAGCTCATCGTCAAGATTGCAGAGGAGTCGTTGCGGTAGTGGCGCGTCCATAACCTAGCCAGCGCAGCCGGCAACCGGCATCCACCGGCCGATCCGAGCCTCCACTAGCGCAGCCCAAGACGCCGACTGTAGTATTGCCATCGCCCTCTTTGCCGGGTAGCGAGTCGGATTCCGGCACTCCAACATTCCGGAATGGCCTCGCGAGAAGCGCCGGCAGATGGGGCACTCCATTTCTCAGCCGAGAGGGTCACCGATGAATGTATCCGTCGGCCAGAAGGCGAAGCGCAGCATCACCTTCACCGCAGATTACGTCGAAGCGTACGCACGGTTGACAGGAGATCGGAATCCTCTCCACTTCGATGAGGCGTTTGCGTCGCAGACGAAGTTCGGACGGCTGGTCGTTCAAGGAGGGTTGACCACCGGTCTCCTTCACGCCCTCGTTGCAATGGACATGCCGGGACCTGGCACCGTCTTCCTCAGCCAGAATTGGAAGTTCACCGCGCCGGTGTACATTGGCGACACGATTACCGCCGAGGCTGAAGTCCTGAGTGTCCACGAAGCCAAGCCCGTAACGCAACTGAGTATCCGAGTGGTCCGGGCGTCGAGCGAAGTAGTACTCGAGGGTGAGGCTTGGTGTTACACATTCCGGCCCCGGGACTGATGCAGGACGTCTCGTCGCGCGAGTAAGCCACGGGAACGGAGTATTGTTGCTGCGATGACCGAGTCATCGGATGTCACGCTCCGGCAGGCCATACGCCTGCCCCACGCTACAGCTATGGTGGTGGGGACGATCATCGGTGCATCCATCTTCGTTCAGCCGTCCGAGATTACGGGCCAGATACCCTCGGTCCCCGGTGTTTTCCTGGTATGGCTAGTCGCTGGGATTCTCACGCTGTTCGGCGCCCTGGTGTGCGCCGAGCTGGCGTCGACCTTCCCGCGAACGGGGGGCGTGTACGTCTATCTGCGAGAGGCCTATTCACCCGCTGTGGGATTCCTGTGGGGCTGGGCCATGTTCTGGGTGATGCACTCGGGCATCATTGCGGCCATCGCCGTGATCTTTGCACGCTACACCGCCTATTTCGTGCCTATGTCCGATGCTGCGTTGAAGGGTGTCGCGGTAGCCGTGATACTCTTCCTGTCCGCAGTCAACTACGTGGGTGTCAAGCAAGGTACCGTGGTGCAATCTTTGTTTACGCTGGGGAAAGTGATCGCGATCGCGTTGATCATTGTGGTAGGTCTCATCATGGGCGCCGCCCTGCCGGAGCACTTCGTCGGATCCACCTCCGACGCCGCCGGGCTCTCCGTGGGAGGGTTTGGCGCCGCACTCGTGGCCGGCCTCTTCGCGTTCGGGGGATGGCACATGGTCACCTACAACGCCGAAGAGACGGTACATCCGCGGACGACCATTCCCAGGGCGCTCGCCCTTGGCACGATCATCGTCACGGTGTGCTACATGGCCATGAACGTGGTGTACCTCTACGTACTGCCCCTGCAGGCCGTGGCCTCCTCCACACGCGTTGCCGCAGATGCCGCGGACGCCGTGTTGGGCTTCGGTGGCGGCGCGTTCATGTCGGGGCTCGTGATGTTCTCGACCTTCGGCGCACTGACGGGAATCATACTCGCTGGGCCGCGTGTCTACTATTCCATGGCCCGGGACGGACTCTTGTTCCAATGGCTTGCGGAGATTCACCCCCGCTACCGCACACCTCACCGTTCGATCCTCATCCAAGCGCTCTGGTCCTGCGCCCTCGTGGGCACGGGAACGTACCGCACGCTCTTCACGAGGGTCATCTACACGGAGTGGGCGTTTTTCGGTCTGATGGCGGTGGGGTTGGTCCTGCTGCGCCGTAAACGGCACCTTCGCCGCGAATATGAAATCTGGGGTTACCCCTTGGTGCCGGCCGTCTTCGCTATCGCCTCGTTCCTGATTGTGATGCACCATATCGGCACCAACATCCGTGACAGCGCGGTGGGCTTGTCCCTGGTTATGGCGGGCCTGCCGGTCTACTATCTGTGGGCGAAGAGCCACCGGAAGGTTGCAACGACATGACGGTCATCGACTTTCACAATCACTACTACCCCCCAGAGTACCTCGAGGCATTACAACTCCGGCCGAGCAAGATCCGAGTCACGTTCGACGAGGACGAAAATCCGGTCCTGCATTATCCCGGAGATTACAACATCATCGTGCCGGGACACCGCGACATCGCGCTCCGTCAGACGGTACTCGACAAAGCTGGCATCGACAAGCAAATCCTGACCTTCACCTCTCCAGGGACGCACGTGGAAACTCGCGTTCGCGCCGTTCCGCTGGCCAAGATGGTCAACGACGCTCTCGCTACCATCGTTGCAGAGCGGGCAGATCGCTTCACCGCCCTGGCCACACTTCCGCTGAATGATCCGGACGAATCCGTCAAGGAGTTCGAGCGCGCAACGTCGGAGCTCGGCTTCAACGGCTTCATGCTGTTCAGTAACGTCAATGGAACCGCTCTCAGCGACGAGCAGTTCTGGCCTCTGTACGAGCGTGCAAACGCCAACGGCACCGTGTTGTATATCCACCCGATTCATCCGGTAGGTGTCGAGGCGATGACGGACTACTGGCTGATGCCACTCGTGGGATTCACTTTTGATACAACCCTGGCCGCAGCCAAGCTCGTGTTCAGCGGCGTCGTGGAGCGTTTTCCCCGCATCAGGTGGGTGTTGGCTCATCTGGGTGGAGCCATCCCGTATCTCGCCGAACGGCTCGATCGGGGGTTCTACGCTTTCGCAGACTGCCGTAAGCACATCACCAGGCCACCAAGCGAATACTTGAAAACTTTCTACTACGATACCGTAAACTTCGATGTCGGGGCACTGCAGTTGGCAATCGACTTTGCCGGCGCCGACCACCTTGTGGCGGGGAGCGATTATCCCCACCAAATTGGCAGCCTGGGAAAGATGCTCGAGAGCATCGACGCGCTGGACGTCAGCAGCGAGGATAAGACGGCAATTCTCGGGGGCAACGCGGCTGGGTTACTAGGTCTATGATGTGCCCGTTGTCGAGATCAGCGAGGAACTCTGCGGTATCCTTGTTGCTGGACGGCGGCTCTGAATTCACCTATCTTGGCCGTACCCGGCACACTCTCTAGTCACCGCACTCAGGCAAACCACGTCGAACACCAGAGTGGTGAGTCATGTCCGTCAAAAAGCGATACAGTCGCTGGCTTGAGCAGCAGGCCAAAGGCGACGAGGCACTCGAGCCCCTGGTCCAGGGTACCGAATCGAAGAGCCCCTTTTCGAGGTGGAGCTCCCACGCCCGCCTGCTACGGCGATTTGCGTGGCGATCGTTCTTCGAGCCCAGCGAACAGGTCAAGGCGGTGCTCAGAGCTGAGCAGGATTGGCTCCAGAAGCGTCGCGTGGAGGCCCATCGCATCAAGGATGATCCGGAAACGGACGCGGTCGGCCTTGCATTTTCCGGGGGAGGGATTCGCTCTGCCACGTTCAACCTGGGAATTCTCCAAGCGCTCGAGCGATATAAAGTCCTGAAGTCCGTGGATTATCTCTCGACGGTGTCCGGCGGCGGTTACATCGGATCGACCTTTACCTGGTTCAAGGCGAAGCAACCCGCCACATTTCCTTTCGGAACCTCGCGACGGGATCATGGCCAGATCGGTGGACGGGTGCTGGCCTGGCTCCGAGCGCACGGTGACTATCTGATGCCAGGGAGGGGCATAACTCTGTGGTCTCTCATCGCCGCCGTTGTCACGGGTACCCTGGTGAACCTGGCAATCCTCGTTCCGATTGGGCTCGTGATCTTCTACCTCTTGTCCCGAGAGTTCTTCACATTTCCAGCCATACTCCAACCATTCGTTCAATGGTTGCCGTTGAGTTCCTCGCGGAACGACGGCTTCACCATCTTCGTATTACTCAGCGCCATTAGCTTGGCACTGTTTCTGTTATGGATACTCGTGTTCGTGCTCGCCGCCTCGCTGCCGCGCTTTCAGAACTTCGCCCGCCAGCGGCTCATGCGGGAACACGGGGGCCGGGCGTTGATGTTCGCCGTGCTGTTCGGCGTGGTAGGTACACTCCCGATCGTGTACCATTTCCTCGCCGGGCCGTTTTACGAGTGGATGAGAACGGTGATGTCCGGAATCTCGGTAGCGGGGGCGTTAAGCATGTTGGGAGCCCTCCGCGGCAGCAAAGAGGGCAACGAGGCCAGGGGCTGGCGATCCACAATGTTGTCGGTCGGCCTGACCCTCCTCGTCTACGGGGCATTCTTGTGGCTCTACCACCTGGTGGGAGGAATGTACTCCGTGGTTGGGGAGTTCGCGTTGTTCACCGCAGCGCTCGTATCAGTCATCCTGGCGTCCATCGCCAACATCAATCACGTCTCCATGCACCGGTTCTACCGGAACCGTTTGATGGAGGCGTACATGCCTCCCAGTGTGGAGGGCGCTGAGGGCAACGGCAAGAAGCCGGAAAACGCCAAGGCTCCTTGGTATCCGTTCGCCTCACAACAAGACGCGGATCGTTTCTACCTGCGCAATATCCCCATAACTGATGCACCATACCATATCGTCAACACGAACGTGCAATTGATCGGCTCCCGCAATCCCAAGTGGCATGGTCGCGGCGGCGACAACTTCATCTTCAGTCCACTGTACGTCGGCGCTGACTCCACCGGCTACGCGTCAACCATGGAGTATGCCGGCGGCACCACGAACCTCGCCACCGCCTTCGCCATTTCCGGCGCCGCAGTGGACCCCAACACATATGCAACGCGCTCGCGCCCGCTCGCCTTCGTTATGACGTTGCTCAACGTACGGTTGGGTTACTGGATCCAGAACCCTCACTGGCCGGTCATCTTTTCCGGCCTCTTGTCTCGACCCTGGTGGTACGTCTACATGCTCCGCGAGATGCTCGGCAAGGGCCTCAACGAGACCCACTCACACGTTCATCTCTCCGACGGCGGCCATTTCGAGAACCTCGGCCTCTATGAGCTCGTACGGCGCCGCTGTCGCTACATCGTAGCCTGCGACGCGGGTGCGGATCCGAACTGGACATTCGCCGATCTCGCAAAGATCATGAAGTTGGTCCGCGTTGACTTCGGTGCTCAGATCGAACTGAGCACCAATGCGCTTCACCCCCGAGGTAGGGACCGCCGTTCCCGGAGGCCGTTTGTCAGGGGTCGGATACGGTACCATGATGGAACCGAGGGTAACCTCATCTACGTCAAGACATCGATCGTAGATGGACTACCCGAAGACATCTACGGATACCGTCGGGCGAATCCCAGTTTTCCCGACCAGACGACAGCCGATCAGTTCTTCGATGAGGCCCAGTTCGAGGCGTATCGGGAACTCGGATTCGCGATCGGAAAGCGAGTCTGCGGTGGCGAAGACTGCGAGAGCGCTGAAGCACTGTTCGAGCGGATCGATGCGACCCTCGAGAGCACAGCACTCAAATGATCGCGTTGGCCCGCGTGGAGATGAGGTTATGGAACAAGACGACCGCCAAGATATCAGACGATTGCTGAAGACGTTCGGCATACGAGCCGACGAGGCCATCATCGTACATAGGGCCCGTAATCCGGATGCGGGGCCGCTGCGCCTCAAGCTCATCCTGGAAGACGAAACGGACTACGGCAGCTCACCTCCCGGGGAGAGGTTGCATCTGGAGGTCAAAGGCGAGATCCGGCGCTAGGCACATCGTAAGGGCATAGAGAGAGCCTGCTGCGCCACTGCGGCCTCAGCGCCACGGAGAATTGCATGATGGTATGGTCAGACTGAGACGTACGGAGCAGCCTCGCTCAGCCCGTAATGCTGTACTCGTACTGGCCCCGCACAAGCGCTTGCTTCGCATAACGGTCGTAGCAAAAGAGATCGGCAGGAAATTGAGGTGAGGGCTCACCGGTCAGCACATCCGCCGTCATGACACCCACGGCCGGCGCGAGCTTGAAGCCGTGTCCACTGAACCCCGCGCAGATGAAACATCCGCTTCCCGGTGGTACCTCATCGACGATGGGGTGCCAATCGGGCGTCACCGCATAGAGCCCAGTGTATCCGCCGGTAGCCTGGCTGTACTCCATGGCGGGACACCGCTCGAGCCATCGCTCGCCCACGTACGAGACGAAGTGGGTGTCTAGATGCTCCCGGTAGTAGTCTGGATCGACGATGTCGTCGGCCTCATGGGGATCGATCAGGCCGACTAGACTCAAGTTTCCGGTTTCGGCGCGGAAGTAAGTGGCGTGAATGAAATCAAGCACTACGGGGTGCGCGCTGTATTTCGCCGGCCGCTTGAACACGGCCACCTGCACACGACAGGCATTGATCGGGACGCTGACGTTTGTCATCTCGGCGATCCGCGCGCCCCAAGGGCCACCACAGTTGACTACCATCGGCGCATCGAACCGTGTCATCGGCGTGTCCACGCCGGTGACACGGTCACCACTGAAGCGGATGCCGGTCACTTCAGTGTCGAGAAAGAACTGCGCTCCGTAACGGCGCGCAGCATCGGCATAGCCGTTGACAGTGAGATGGGGGTCCGCGTACCCGCTCCGCGGTTCATACGCTGCGGCCGCGATGTCCGCCGTCTCCACCCCCGGCAACACCTCAAGCAGCTCCTCGGGCGATAACACCGACGTATCGATACCGACGCTCTGTTGGAGCGCCACGTTGGCCTCCAAACCAGCACGATCTCCCTGGGGCACCAAAGCAAGAAATCCGGTCTGCTCGAAGCTGCACTCCCCTCCCACCTCCTCATCGAAGTGCCGGAACACGTGGGCACCGTACAGCGCCATGCGGGCCGTCAGCTCGTTCGAGTAGTGCTGACGAACGATCGCTGACGATCGTCCCGTGGACCCGGCTCCGATGCTCTCCTTCTCAACGACCGCCACCTTCAATCCACGGCGGGCCAGCTGAAAAGCGGAGCTGCATCCCATGAGCCCCGCTCCGACAATAACCACATCAAACGTTTTAGACATGTCGACCGCCACTTCGGTGCATCTTCACAGGCCTGGGGCGTGCTGCGCGCCGCCGCGTGACGCCGTTCCAAGGCGCAATCGCCTGTCGCAGCAATGCCCATCAAACTTCAGGAAACAATATCACCGTGCCCCTGAGGTGGCCAGGTACAGTCAGGCCGTGTGATGCCGCCTGGCGGCTTCACGCCCCGACCGATCACCAAATCTAGAGCGTCCCGCTCCATTATTTGGGGCTCTGGGCGGCAACGCCCGGCCTTGGGGCGGCGGCGGAGGGCGTGTGACCGGCCCTCAAGCCGGCCTTGCGGAGCCGGCCTGCCTCTTGCCGAAGGGTGCTGCGTGCCGCATCATGCCCAGGTGACCGCCGTCACGGCAACGCAATGCCGCTCAGGCCATCGTCGGGGGTCACTAAGCGCGGACACACCCCGGTGGAGATAAACCCATGCCATCTGCCCTGATGATCGTCGCAGCCATGTTCGTCCTGTTGAGCATCGTCTTCTTCATAGTGTCCGTAGTGGCCCTGCAAATGCGACGTTTCTTGGGTATGACGGTGAGCTTCATCCTGGTTCTATTTATGCTTTCCCTCTCGGCCCTCTGCTACGTTCTCACCGTGGCGACCAGGGGCTACCGGGTCTTGACGCACGAAGAGCTTGCAGTAGTTGTAACAACCGAGCCGACAGGTAAACAGCAATTTACAGCACGGCTCCAGTTCCCCGACGGCCGTGACACGACTCTGGATCTGGCCGGCGACCAGCTGTACGTGGATGCCCGCATCCTCAAGTGGAAGCCGCTGGCCAACATCCTCGGATTGCACACGGCATACGAGCTGGATCGAGTGGGCGGTCGCTACGCGGACATCGAGGACGAACAGGAGAAAGACCGCACGGTGTTCGCACTCGCGCGGCCGGAGAGACCCCTCGACATTTTTGACCTGCGCCAGAAGTACGTGCTGCTGAGCCTCTTGCTGGATGCCGACTACGGATCCGCCAGCTACATCACTGCCAAGCAGAGCGAGTTCCAAGTGCTCGTCTCCACGACGGGGCTCCTGATCCGGGAGACAAACGACGTCTTCCAGTAAACTCCACTGAAGGACCACATCCCCACCGCGGTTCGACGCCCACAACCATTTTTGCGGCTGCCCGGCGGCGGCACCTTCGCGTCTGGACTCGATAGTCAAGCGTCCATATCTTGGCGGGCAGCGGCATCCATCGTTGAGCATGGTCAATGTCAATCCATCTGGGAGGTAAGCGACTGATGGCAAAGTCGAGCGGATCGAGGGTGAAGAAATGCGGGGCCAAGACCACCAAGGGAACGCGCTGTAGCCGCGCGGCAGCCACAGACTCCGATTATTGCTACCAGCATGCCGAGCTCGAGAAGCCTCAGAGTCGCCGCACCGACCGCAAGACCGACTCGGCCAAATGGGTGCGGGCTGCCGGCCTGGTCGCGGCCATCGGCGGAGCTGGCTTGGCCGGTAAGAAGATCCTCAATGCACGGAAGGGAAAGAAGAAGCCCAGAAAATAATCCAATCGTGCCTGGAGTCCGCATGCACACGTTTGACAGCCAGTTCATCACTTCCCACTCGGTCTGGCGCCGCTTATGGCGGAATCTGCGCCTCATGCTGCGCATCGCGAAGATGACTGCGCTATATGTGATCGTTGGAGGGCGGGTGAGACACAAGTATCGCAGAAGTCAGGCCGGTAGCAGTGTGTACTGGCTCGACGACGATCCCGCTCTCAAGGGATGACGCGCCTCCCCGACACGCGATGAGACCACACAAGCCACCGCCACCGAAGTACGCATTTGGATACAAGCGGCCACCCGAATCGGGCAACGTCATCAACGGTGTTCGCGTAGCTGAAAAGGTCCGTGCCAGGCACGTGTTCCACAACGCCACGGGCGAGGCTCTCCCGTGGGACGCCATGGACAATTTCTTCAGCTACATCAACCCGTGGCCCGTGATCCGGCACATGCTGGCCAACACCTGGCAGCTGCGAAGGCAGGTGGGGTCCGTCAGCAAGCGTCGTGTGCCTGTTGACGATCCCCTGGCCATGGCGGCGCGAGTCAAGGCCTGGGCTACTCAGCTCGGAGCCGGTGTCGTCGGCATCACCGCCGTCCAGAACGACGCCGTCTACACGGGGCACTCGGTGCCGTTTGAGCGCGCTGTCTGCATCGGGCTACCCATGGATCGGAACGAGATGCTCCACGTGCCCCAGCGGCGCGCGGCCGCGGAAGTGATGCGAGCGTATCGGGAAATCGCCAGTATTGCCGTGCGGTTGAGCGAGAAGATCCGGGCGCTGGGCTGGCCGGCCCGCGCCTACGGCAACCCCAACAGCACCGACATTCTCCACATACCACTTGCCATCAGGGCCGGCCTTGGTCAGCTCGGCAAGCACGGCTCCATGATCAGCGAGGCGTATGGCTCGAACTTCAGGCTTGCCACGGTGTTGACCGACCTGCCCCTGGCGAGCGACGCGCCAGTCGACATTGGTGTCGACGATCTCTGCATGGCATGTCGTCGCTGCGTCATCGATTGTCCCCCTGGAGCGATCTCCAACGACAAGGAACTCGTCCGCGGGGAGCGGAAATGGTACGTCGACTTCGACAAGTGCATTCCGTACTTCACCATGACGTTCGGGTGCGCCATCTGCATTGAGGTGTGCCCATGGAGCGAACCTGGCAGAGGCCCGGGCTTGGCGAGACAACTCCTGGCCAGCCGGAAAGGGGACTCCGACAGGGTACCAACAGGCTCAGACCCTTGACCCTGCGGGGAAGCGTGTGACCTGCGCCCTTGCGAGGAAGAATGAGTTTTACTAGCTCTAGCCTTACAGCAGTGGGCGACGCAGCGCCCGGAGCGTGAAACCAAGGAAGGGGATCTAACTCATGACCCGAAAGCACAGGATGCGCGGAACCGGCTTCAAGTTCGCCCTTCCCTATGTCCTCCGGTACTCGTGGGTCTGGATCGTGGTGGTAGTCGCAGCAGTGCCCGTTTTCAGCGTGGCTTCGTACATCCTGACGGCTGGCTTGCTGACGGAGGATGCCCAGGGGCACCTCTGGACCGTCGTGCTCACCCGAACGCCTCTTATCGCACTGGCCGTCGTGATCCTGGCCGTGTTCACTACCCAAAGGTTGGCCGGGCCATTTGTTGCGCTCAAGCGGGCATTCGAAGATGTCAAGAGCGGCGATCTCGACCGCCGCCTGCGCTTCCGCCGCTCGGACGCCCATCTGCGGGATGTCGAAAACGCCTTCAATGATATGATGGATGCGCTGGAAGGGAGAAGTGAGAAGGGAGAAGGCCCCGCCCCACAACCGCCCCTCCAGCGGCCGGCTGCCAGCTTTGATGACTCAAACCCCATACGCGCAAACCCGCGTCCATCCGCGTACATGTTTGGCTCATATGAAAACCCCGGGCTTGCGCCCGGAGCTGGCTTCTCACAGCCGGTCGCCGGCAGCTGGCAGCAGGAGCCATGTGGAGTGGGCAGAGCCTTCTCCCCGGCTCACCCCCCATTCCGCAGGTGCTCGGCGAAGTCGTCTGGCAACTCACTCTCCCGAATGCCCTTGGCGGCCCGTTCTAGGTCGTACTCAACGCGGACTTCGCCACTTCCCATCTCCAGAATCACGTAGCCGGCTCGCCAATCCCCGTCCTTGGGACGCCCCACTGAGCCGGTATTCAGGAAATGAATCCCGTCTACCAAGCGGGTCCATGGTTTGTGGGTGTGACCGAACGCCATCACATCACCCTCTTTGACGCCTGCCGCCTTGGCCATCTTGAGACAGAACGAATCGGGCCTGTCTTCCGTCCAGTAGAGCGTGTTCAGTGTGGGTGCCCCATGCACGAGCACCAGCGTAGGGCCGGATCGATGGCCACCC
>JBDHDY010000062.1:0-16390 GCA_039591275.1 Gemmatimonadota bacterium
CGAAGGGGCAAAGCCGAGGGCACCGACGAGACGCCACACCGCCGCCAGCGAAGCCGCGGGAAAATGCAACGGGTCGACTTCCACGAACCGCAGGAGGGCTTCTTCCAGCAGTGCAAAGATCTGCGGATTGGATTCCGTCGCCGCACACCGTAACACCAACTCGGCCAGGGTCGAGGCGGCCGCAAACCGCGCAACATCCTGCGACAGCTCCGGCCGCTGTGCGGTCACATCGAATTCGGCGAGGGTCTGCAGTTCCCGGCTTTGTTTGACGTAGACTTGCGCCATCCCTTCGCTGAGCGGTTGCAGGCGGGCGCCGAATCTGCTCTTCGGACGGCGCACACCCTTGGCGATGGCGCTCATCACTCCGTGCTCGGGAGTCACGAGTCGCACGATCTTCGACGACTCGCCGTAGGGAAAGGTGTGGAGCACGATGGCGGGGGTGGTGATCAACATAAATAAAGATATACCAAGCCGCCCTTCCCCTCCCCGCCGGGGGCTTGGGGATTGGGGCCCACCGCCCAACCCACCACCGGGGCTTCGGCCGCCCCGCACCGCCCCTGTTCCCAGCCGCGCCCTTCGAGACGCGCTGCTTCGCAGCGCTCCTCAGGAACGCGGCACTACCATCCACGATCTTGGATCGTTCAACCCCCAAGCCCTAAGACCCAAGCCCCACTGCCCGGGTGGGGTCTGGTGGGGCGGCTAACGCCCCAAGCCCGGGAGTCGGGCGGGGTGGGGCGGCCTAAGCCCCAAGCCCCAAGCCCGGAGATGGGTGGGGCGGCGAGGACGGGCGGGGCTACCTAACCACCCTCGCCCCCACCAAAACTGTACGTCCCCGTGCTGGGAATCCGAGCACCGTCTCATAGCGCTCGTCAAACAGATTCTCGACCCTGAACGTCCAAGCCAGCTTCGACCCCATGGCACCGCCCTGCAACACGTTGAGCTGCCCGGAGAGGGCGACGGTAGTGTATGCGTCCAACACGACAGGCTCGACGGGAAAGGCTGCGAAGTCCCGGTCGTCTCGGCTGCCCACGCGATTCAGCGTGACTCCGACGCCTCCCCGCTCCCAGCCGGTGTAATCCGCCGTCACGTTGAACGAATGCGTCGGCCGGCGGAGTAACCGCTCCCCGTCCACGAAGACTGCACCCGGCTCTGTATCGAATCCCGAATTGATGACCCGTGTGCGCAGGTAAGTGTAATTTCCAGCGATCCGCAGGCCGGTTACCGGCTCGATCGTAGCTTCCACTTCGACACCCGATGCGTCGGCCTCGGCCACGTTGAAATAATTCGGATCACCGGGGTTCGGCGTGTCGAAGGTGAACTGAATCAAGTCGCTGAACGTTTGGTCGAAGTACGTTCCGCTGAGCACCACACGCCCACCCAGCAAGCTCTGATCGAGTCCACCCTCCCAGAGAAATGACCGCTCAGGATCGAGGTCCGGGTTGCCGGCCACGAAACCGCCGCCGAAGTTCTCGAGAAACGTCGGCGCCTTGAAACTGCGTCCGAGTGAAGCACGCACTTTGGTCCCGCTGGAAATACGGTACGCGGCTCCGGCCCTGTAGGTGGCAAACGAGCCGAACGCCTGGTTGTCGTCGAGGCGGGCACCTGCGACGACCGTGAAGGGGGCCATGTCAGCCAACGCCTGCACATAGTAACCCTGGTTCGACCGCTCTTCACTGGTCGAGCCCGTAGACGGACCAAATTCACTGTCCGACTCGTTGATGCTCCGCTCCTCCTGCTGCTCGAACACCGCGCCGGTCGTGAGAACCCATCCGTCATCAAGGTAGAAGTTGGTTCGAATCTCGGCACTCTGACGACTCAGATCCTGCACGCTCTTGAAGGCGTAGAACCCCAACGTGTCCGCGCCGTTGTCCTGAGCGTCGTCGGTCCCGCCGGTGGTGACGTTGGAGGCGAGTAGCAGTCGCGCCTCGAAGCGATCGGTGAAGAACCTGCCCACGTCGATACCGAAAGTGGTAGCCTCGTCAAGCGAGAACGAATTCTCATCAACGATGTTGCCGGAGAAATCCGTGGGGAAGTGATACTCACTGTCCCGGTACTGCAGCGAGAATGTCATGTCGCTGCGGTCATCAGGGTGCAGTTGAATCAACCCGCTCATGACAGTGTTGCTGTAATCGTTCCGAAAATGGCGCCCGGAGATCGTTTCCACGGAATCGTTGACGCCATCCGTATCGAAATGACTGAAGGCGAGCGAGTAGCTGGTGCTTCCCGAGCTGCCGGCAATGTCGGCACCAAATTCGACCGATCCGTACGTGCCACCGCGCACACTTCCGCTCAGCTGCATCCCCCCGTGACCGCGACGGGTAAAGATCTGCACGACTCCGGTCGTGGCATCCGATCCATACAGCACGCTGGCAGGCCCTCGGAGAATCTCGATCCGCTCGATATTGTCCGTCGTGAGGTGGGCAAGGTCATAGGCGCCGCCGGGTTGGTTCACCGGCACGCCGTCCACGAGCACCTGCACGTAGTCACTCTCTCCACCGCGCAGGAACAGTGAAGTGACACCGCCAAACGATCCGGACTCCGCAACGGTGAGGCCCGAAACTGACTTGACGGCTTCGAGCACTTTTCCGATGCCCTGGGCCCGAAGCTCCTCGCCCCGAATGACGGTGATCGTGGACGCAACGGCGCTTTCGGCAATGGGAATCCTTGTCGCCGTAACCGTGAGCGTTTCGAGCTGAACGGTGTCGAGTTGGGCGGCGGCGGGTCGGGCGACAACTATGGTTGCGAGCGCCAGCAGCCTTCCGGGACTAAGCATTTTCCATACTCCTTGCGTGCGTGCGGTGGTAAACACTAGTAGACTAGGGAGCGGTGAGCTGGGAGCGGGGAGCGGGTGGATGCTGGAGCCTCTCCCGATGCGGTGCAGTAAGCACCGGAGTTTGGAGGGAGCGTGCACGTTGGCCGAGGGTGCCGTCGGAGACGCCAAGGTCGCGGTCGCCCCGGCCCTAGAGTGACGGATCTCGTGACAGATCCGCATGTGGGAGGGACCGAGGCGCCCGCGGACCGAGCGTCTGCTGAGGCACCCTCGGCCAACGTCCCTTCTGAGACGTCCTCGGCCAAACGTCCCCGCTCCCTGCTCCCTGCTCCCCGCTCTCTTCGCCCTGCTCCCCGTCAATTCTCCCCCTTTCGCAACGGCACAAACTGCGGAATGTCGCGCCACGAGATGACATCGACGGGCCAGCCAAAGACGTCCTCGAGCAGGTCCCGTTTCAAAACGTCTGTGGGTGGGCCAACGGCACGCGACACTCTCGAACAGTTCCATCTCGTGCCCGATGTCGAGATTGGCGGTGGCCTCATCGAGCAGGAGCACCCGCGGCTCCTGGGCGAGCGCTCGGGCAACACGCACGCGCTGCCACTCGCCGCCTGAGAGCGTTGCAATCCACCGCTGCTCCAAGTGGGCGACGTCACACCGCTCGAGTGCCGAGGTCACCACTGCCCGGTCGGCATCAGTTGGTGCGCCGAGCGCCCCGAGGTGCGGATAGCGGCCGAGCAACACCGCCTGCCCCACCCTCAACGGAAACGCGGGCTCCTCTCGTTGGGACACAACGCCGATCACCCGGGCCAGCTCCCGGCGTTTCCAGCTGCGTACTGGCTTCCCTAGCGCAAACGATTCCCCACTCTGCGGTTTGAGCGCGCCGGCAAGCAGGCGCAACAGTGTTGTCTTCCCACTCCCGTTAGGACCTACGATCCCGACTAGCTCGCCCTCACGTATCTCGAGATCCACGGCGTTCACAGTCTTCGCGGGAGCACCCGGATAACCGTACGTCACGCCCGACAGCTCGATGATCAGGTCGCCCATCGCCGTAACAAGACTGCAAATGCGGGCACGCCGACGAGCGCGGTCACGACACCGACCGGAAGCTCCTGTGGTGCGAACGCCGTTCGGGCAACGGCGTCGGCGACCGTCAGCAATGTTCCGCCAAGTAAGAAAGCCGCGGGAAGCAGAGTACGGTGGGCGTGGCCCCACATCATGCGGATGGCGTGGGGAATCACGAGACCAACGAAACCGATGACACCGGAGACTGCAACGCAAGCTGCCGTCAAGAGTGACGCGACGACGTACAACGATCGCTTCAAGCGCTCCACGTCGGCGCCAAGGAACTGTGCCGGCTCTTCGCCGAGGGAAAGGAGATCTAGCGGGCGGCTCCAGTAGAAGAGCAATCCCAGGGGCAGCACCGCATACACTGCGAATACCCTCAATGCGCGCCACGACGCGGCGTCAAAGCCGCCGAGCAACCATAGCATCGCGTTGCGCAACTCTGCCGCAGGCGAGAGCGATGCAGCGGCGGCGAGCAGCGCCCCTGTGAACGCGCTCACCACCACGCCGGCGAGGATGAGCACCCTCGTGTCGAGCACGGCGCCCGATACCAGCGCCAAGCGATAGACCAGCGTAATGGCCGCAAGCGCACCCAGAAAAGCTGCTGCCGGTATGGCCCACGCCCCTCCGAGACGAAATGCAATCGCCAGCACAGCAGCCAGGCCGGCACCTCCCGAGAGCCCGAGCAGGTACGGGTCGGCGAGGGGATTACGCACCAACGCCTGCAGAACCGCGCCCGTCACCGCCAGGCACCCTCCCACCACAAAGGCGAGGAGCGCTCGCGGCAGTCTCAGTTCTCGCACGATGGCGAGCGATGTGGGGTCGCCGCGTCCCACGAGGTGTTCCGCAACAGCGGCGAGGGGAATGCGGGCGGGGCCCACGGCCACGGCCACGACAACCGCGAGCAGTGCGCCGATGCTAAGTACGATCCACCGCATCACTGTCTCGCACTTGCGAGGGCGGTACGGAGGCGTCGCACCGCCTCAAAGGCTCGGAAAGTAGGCCAACTGAACTCACTGCCTTCGACCCGCACGAAGCGGCGCTCGCGCACCGCCTTGACAACCTGCCACTCCGGTCGCTCCGCAAATTCCGGAAGCCCGTTACTGCCGACCAAAAGCACGAGATCCGGGTCGCGTTCGACAATAGTCTCGATGGTCACCGTCGCCGACGGACGATCGACATCGTAGAAAACGTTGCTCCCGCCGGCGAGCTCCACCAACTGGCTCAGGAAACTCGCAGCACCAATGATGATGGGCGGGTTGTCCCAACTCAGAATCACTACGCTTGGACCGTCGCGGGCCTCCGACGTGCCGAGCGCGGAGTCGAGCTGCGACTCGAATGCATCGGCCATGCTGTCAGCACGTGCTCGTCTGTCACTTAGCACACCAAGCAGGCGCGCGGCGCGGAGGAGGTGACTGAGGCGGTCCATGTAAAGGCTGACCGACGCAACACCAAGGCGGTCCAACAGCTCGATCGGCTGGGCGTTGGACGGTGAGGCATAGAAGACGACCAAATCCGGCCGTTGCGCGGCGATCAACTCGACGTTTGGATTTAGCCCGTCACCGATGTCGGTTACATCGAGGGCTGCGGGAGGATACTCCGCCCAGCGTGTACGGCCCACCATCAGCTCCCCGGCGCCAATCGCAAACAGCAACTCGGTAGTGGCCGGAGAGAGAGAGACTATGCGCCGGGCGGGAGCCTCGAGCTCCACCACCCGGTCCACGTCATCGGTGATCCCGTTCTGCCGCTCGGACTCCCCAGGGGCGCAGGCACCGATGCAAATGGCAACTGCCAGAAGGCAGATACACAAAACGCTCACCCTTTCCCTTTTGGGAAAGTCGTGAGCGCACCGAAAAGCCAGGTTTGGTCGATTCATTCCACCATCCCTCCCGCGAGGGACCTCGAGGTGGCACGAACGAAGACGGACGTCTCCTGGCTTCGGGTCGCCGACTCGCCTTCCCGGTTTTCCCAGTGGCTATGGAGTCGGCAGGTTTTCACCCGTTACAGTGGCGGGGCCGCGCCGGTCTCACACCGGCTTCCGTCTTCCCCGTTCGCTACAAGTATGGAACTGTCTGTCTCGTGTAGCCTAGCCGTGGGAACCGTGCCGCGCAAGTGCGGCGGTCAGGCGAGCCTTGAGCTCGGCGCGTCGCCTGGCGTACGCTTCGCGCTCGCCGGCTGTCGCCGAGTCCCCGCGCGCCTCGAACGCGTCGTCGAGCTGGGCGATCTGGCTAGCCAGTATCTCGGCGTCATCTGCCACAAGAGCCGCTGCGGGAACGCGACGCCACCACCACCACAATACAGCGAGCATCGCAAGGGCCGCCACGATCATGACGAATGGCGTGATCCCCTCTACGACAAAAGGTCTATTCGACAATCGGAGCGTGACGGTGGCACCTGCGGGAACGGTGAGGCCCTCGAAGTTGGCGAACCGCAACTGCTCCACGGACTCGACCCCGACGTACGCGATGGGACCCTCTTCGAGTGTCGCCGTGGTGTCCTCGACCAGCAGTTGCAGTCGCCCCACCGCCTGATCAATGGGGAACGACACCAGGGATTCCCCGGGCGGCAGCACATAGCTGTAGATGATTCGCTTCTCACCGGGTTCGATGGGTGCCAACGCGGCTACCGAATCACCCCGGCGGTACACGGCCGCTGCGCTCATTTCACTGTCGCCGACCTGAAAATCGACCGCGCCGGGCGGGATGGCACTCTGCCATGCTGGACGCGCCGTGTCGCTGGTAACTCGCGTGAGCGTTCCTCGGTTGCGCAACAAGATCAACTCGAGAACGGGGCGGGCACCATTGGACTCTTGGGCACGCACGACGATCTGCCGCTGTGCGGTCTCTACCGGTGGCGCAACGCTAGAGGTGTCGTAGACGAAGAGTGTGGCGGCGGTATCCGTAGTGATCCCCCTGGCGTGGACGGCCGTGGAGAAGTACCCGATCCCGCTGTATGTGACACTCGCCAAATACACCGCCGCCGTATCACGCTCGGGAGCGCGCAACTGATACACGCCAAACTGATCCGTGCGGCCGGAATCCACGGCCTCGCCGCCCTGCATGGTTACCTGGTGCATGACGACCCAGTGGTTCACCAGCGGGACGGTGTCGGCTTCGCTAGGCACGTAGACCCTGCCGCCCAAGCGAAAGCCCTGAGCTGCGGCCGCAGCCGGCACGCCCAGGGCGATCAGCGCAATGAGGCTCCCGTTACGGAGTGAACTTACCGAAATCTTCAGGATCCAGATTCTGTAGATAGCTTTTCAGCTGATCGGAGTCGAGTGGACCAGGCTGCTGCGAGGGTTCGACCGTATCGATTGGCGTGATGTCCAGCAGATCCTCACTCGTGAAAATCGGCGCCTTCAGTCGCAACGCTACGGCGATGCTGTCCGAAGGGCGGGCATCGATCTGCACGACATGGTCGTCGCGGTGGATGTGTAACTCGGCGTAATAGGTGTTGTCCTTGACCCGCGTGATCAACACGCGGTCCAATTCGGCCCCGAGTCCGACGACCACCTGCCGCAAGAGATCGTGGGTAAGAGGGCGCGCGAACTTGATGCCGGCAAGCTCCATTGCAATCGCACTCGCCTCGGCAGGGCCGATCCAGATGGAGAGGACACGCTCGCCGCCCTTCTCCTGTAGGATCACCACGGGCGTGTTGGTTTTCTGATCCAGCCCCAGGTGCGCGACGGTCACCTCGATCATGCCCACCCTCCCCGCCCCACACGCTGCCGGCTGCCAGCGGCCAGCGGCCCCACACGCTGCCAGCTGCCAGCGGCCAGCGGCCAATTGGATCGACCGTGCGATCTCAAGAAAAAGCGAGCGTGCAAACTCAACGTGGTCGACTTTCCCGTCAGTACCTGTAGTGGTCAGGCTTGTAGGGACCGTCCGCCGGCACCCCGATGTAGTCGGCCTGCTCCTTGGTGAGCTTGGTGAGCTTGACGCCGAGGTGCTCGAGATGCAGCCGCGCCACCTCTTCATCGAGTTCCTTCGGAAGCATGTACACCTTGTTCGCGTATTTGTCCGATTGCTGCCACAACTCGAGCTGTGCAAGCACCTGATTGGTGAAGGACGCAGACATCACAAAGCTCGGATGGCCCGTCGCGCAGCCAAGATTGAGCAGTCGACCCTCGGCCAAGACCATTACACTGTGCCCGTCGGGGAAGATCCATTCATCGTATTGGGGCTTGATGTTTCGCTTTGCTATGCCCTTGGTCTTCTTCAGGTCGGCCATGGCGATCTCGTTGTCGAAATGACCGATGTTTCCTACAATGGCCTTGTCCTTCATCCGGCTCATGTGGTCCGCCGTGATAACCTGATAATTGCCGGTCGCAGTGACGAAGATGTCGGCAGTCTCGACCACACTCTCGAGTGTCTGCACTTCATAGCCTTCCATGGCCGCTTGCAGCGCACAGATGGGATCGATCTCCGTGATCACGACGCGACAGCCCTGCCCCCGAAGGGCCTGGGCGCAGCCCTTCCCCACTTCACCGTAGCCGCACACCACGGCCACCTTGCCACCCAACATCACATCAGTCGCTCTGGCGAGGCCGTCGGGGAGAGAATGGCGGCAGCCGTAGATGTTGTCGAACTTGCTCTTGGTCACCGAGTCGTTGACGTTGATCGCTGGGAACTGCAGCGTTTCGGCTTCGGCCATCTGATACAGCCGATGAACGCCGGTCGTCGTTTCCTCACTGACGCCGCGGATGTGCTTGGCCACCGCGGTCCACCGCCCTGGGCGCTTGGTCTGCTCACTGCGTAGCAACTCCAGGATTACGCCCCACTCTTCGGGCTCCTTCTCCGCATCGAAGTCGGGAACGTTGCCTGCGGCCTCGAACTCGGCTCCGCGATGCACTAGCAGCGTGGCGTCGCCGCCGTCGTCGACGAGCAGGTCGGGGCCGGAGCCGTCGGGCCAACGAAGAGCGCGTTCCGTGCACGACCAGTATTCCTCGAGAGTCTCGCCTTTCCATGCAAACACAGGGGTACCCTCGGGATCGTCCACAGTCCCGTCGCGCCCCACCGCGACTGCGGCGGCGGCATGGTCCTGAGTGGAAAAGATGTTGCAACTCGCCCACCGAACGTCGGCACCGAGGTCCACCAGGGTCTCAATCAACACCGCGGTCTGAACCGTCATATGCAGGCTGCCCGAGATCTTGGCCCCGGCAAGCGGCTGTTGCTCGGCATACCGCGCCCGGAGTGCCATTAACCCCGGCATCTCGTGCTCGGCGAGTCGGATTTCTCGTCTCCCGAAATTCGCAAGGCTGATATCGGCGACCTCGTACGAGTCGTTGGGCCCCACCGAGCGGGTCGTGGCGGCACTCGAGGAATTCACGTCACGCTCGACGGTTTGGACAGCGGGTTGGACCGCTTCGGCTGTTTTCACCATACTTCGATTCGCTTTTCGCTTTCGTGTGACTCAGGAATGTGCCCCCGCCAGTTCGGCCTGGCGTGTGGCTTCGTTCAACTCGGAGACCGCCTTGGGATCTTCCCAAGTGAACAGTCGCACGGATTTTCCGTGCACGGTCGCACTCGCCGGCTCTCGACCGAAATGGCCATATGCCGACGTTGCCTGGAAGATAGGGTTGCGGAGGTTCAGTGACTTGATGATCCCCGCCGGCGTCAGGTCGAACCCGTTGCGGACTGCCTTCTCGAGAACAGCCTCCGGCACCCGGCCGGTCCCAAACGTGTCTACCATAACCGACACCGGCTCGGCCACACCAATGGCATAGGCGAGTTGTACTTCGCAGCGCCGGGCCAACTCCGCCGCGACGATACTCTTGGCCACCCAACGGGCGGCATAGGCCGCCGAGCGGTCGACCTTCGACGGATCCTTTCCGCTGAACGCGCCACCACCGTGGCGCGCATAACCGCCGTATGTATCCACGATGATCTTGCGCCCGGTGAGCCCGGCGTCGCCCTGAGGACCCCCAACTACGAACCGCCCGGTCGGGTTGATCAACATTCGCACGCCGGTCGCGTCGAGGTCGGACTTCTCGAGCACAGGTCGAACGACTACCTCACGAATTCCCTCCTTCAGTTTCGCCTGCTCGATGTCGTCCGAGTGTTGCGTCGAAACGACTACCGCCCGCGCGGCGACGGGCCGCCCGTCCGCATATTCGATCGAGACCTGACTCTTGCCATCCGGTCGCAGCCAAGGCAGTTCGCCGCTCCGTCTTACCTCGGTGAGTCGCCGGGTCAGACGATGAGCCAACATGATCGGTAGCGGCATCAGTTCCGGCGTGTCGTCGCAGGCGTATCCGAACATCATTCCCTGATCGCCGGCGCCTCCGGTATCGACACCCTGGGCAATGTCCGGGGATTGTGTGTCGAGCGAGGTGAGCACGGCGCATGTGGCCGCGTCGAAGCCAAACGACGCATCGGTGTAACCGATGCCCTCAATGGTCGCCCTGATGACATCAGGGTAGCGGACATCTGCCGAGGTGGTGATCTCGCCCGCCACCACCACCATCCCGGTCGTGATCAAGGTCTCGCACGCGACTCGCCCCATGGAATCTTGCGCGAAGATCGCATCCAAGATCGCGTCGGAGATCTGATCGGCCATCTTGTCCGGATGTCCTTCGGTGACCGATTCAGACGAAAACAGGTGGGTATGGGATGTCATACGACTCCTAGCGGAAGGTGCTATCCGGCGGGGCCATACTTGGGCAATCCGACGTCAGCTGTTCAAGGTAGTCGGCGCACGAGCGGCCGGCAACTGCCCGGCGTCGAGCAGCTCGAGGTCAATAAACTCCCCAATCCCCTCGGTCAACACGGTCATAATCTCTTGTGTCGTGGCCGCTTCCAAGCTGCTCTCACCGGCCTGCTTCGCCGCGTTCACGTCGATCTGGCGAACGAGCCAACGCGCAAGAGGAAGTCGGGGCGGTGACACGCTCAACACGCGGTACCCCAATCCGAGCAACAGGAATGCCGCCAGCGGCTCCGACGCCATTTCGCCGCACACGCTCACCGAGCATCCCTCCCGAATTCCGGCGTCGGCAATGTTCTTCAGCGCTCTTACCACCGCAGGGTGATAGGGCGTTAAGCGCTGCGCGAGGCGGGCATTACTCCGGTCGACCGCCAGGATGTACTGCGTCAGGTCGTTCGTGCCGACACTTAGAAAGTCGCTTCGCTGCGCCAGCTCCTCAGCGAGATACGCAGCCGCGGGCGTTTCGACCATGACACCCACCGGCAGGTTCGTCGCGGCCTCGACACCTTCTCGTTCCAGGTCTGCCTCGACCTCCTCAACGATCTCTCGCGCGCGCATCAGTTCCTCTACCTGCGTGATCAACGGAAGCATCAGCTGCACATCCCCGGCGGCTCGAGCCCGGAGCACCGCTCGGATCTGCGTTCTGAGCAAATCGGGCTGGTCGAGACAAACTCGAATCGCCCGCCATCCGAGGAACGGATTCGCCTCCGGCGGGGCGCGGAACGGCGCGGGGAAAGTATCGCCACCCAGGTCGTACGTGCGGATGACCACCGGGTGGTCGGGGAAGCGCGACGCCACGCTCTCGAAGTACTGCGCCTGCTCGTCCTCCGTAGGAAGGTCGGTGCGGCCCACGACGAGAAACTCGGTCCGAAGCAGGCCGACCCCCTCCGCCCCGTGGTGGACGGCTTGATCGACCTCCTCGGGTAGATCCAGGTTGCCGCGGAGCGAGATCAACTTGCCGTCGACCGTGACGCCAGGTTGCGCGACGACCTCTTCAAGCTCGCGCTCGAGGACCTCCAGGCGACGCTCCTGGGCCTTTGCCTCGGCGATTTCCTCGACGGAGGGCTCCAGCAGCACGGTCCCGTGGGTGCCGTCCAGAATGACCGACATGCCGTGGTGGATCTTCTCCAGGCCATCCGCAAGGCCCATGACGCACGGTATCCCCAGGCTGTTGGCCAGGATTGCGGCGTGGGAAGTCCTTGTCCCCTCTACACTTGCGAACCCAACGACCTGTTCCCGATCAAACTCGATGGTCATCCCGGGGGTGAGCTGCTTGGTGAACACGATCACCGGATCGTCTTCCTGCCCCAACAGGTCTTCCAGCGAATGGCCGAGCAGGCGGTGGAGAACCCGCACGCTGATGCCCGCCAAGTCTGCCTGGCGTTGACGCAGGGTCGAGCTCCCCGACTGGGCCCACAGGGCCCTAACCTCCAGGGCCTGGAACTCGAACGCCCGTTCCGCCGAGAGCTGATTCTCGCGAATGAGACGTTCGACCTCCGACATGAACTCGACGTCCTGCAGCATGAGCACCTGGGCATCGAAGATCTTGGCCTCCGAGGGCCCGGCGCGCACGGCCGTCCGGTCCCGGAACGCCTCCAAGTGCTGCCGGACGTCCGTGACGGCAGCCCTCAGGCGCTCGATCTCATTGGTGACCTGGTCCGGCGCCACGACGGCGTGGGATACGTTGGGCAGGCCCCACGGGATCACGTAGGCCCGGCCCACCCCATAGCCCGGCGAGACACCTACTCCGGTCAGCAGCCTAGGGTCACTCATTCCTCCTCGAATCCTCGGGCCACCAGCTTCTCCACGGCTACAATCGCCGCTTCAGCGTCGTCGCCGGTAGCCCGCACGGTCAACACCGTCCCACACTCGGCGGCCAGGGTCATCACTCCCATAATGCTCTTTCCGTTGACGGACATATCACCATTGGTGACCGTGATCTCCGATGTGAAGCGTCCTGTGATTTTGACGAACTCCGCCGCCGGTCTCGCGTGAAGCCCGTTCCTGTTCACGATCTCCATCCGGCGCTCGACTATGGCCAAATCGCCCCTCCCAGCAACGCTAACACGATGGCCAATAGCCCGAACCGGGCTGCACCAAGCCGCGGGGCCAGCCACTTGGCAAACACGGCCCCCACGACCACCACAGCGGCGACCCCGATCTTGTCGTTTAATCCGAATGCGGCTGTGAGCCACACGCCCGCCACGGGAAGCGCAAAGCCCACGGCGAGGGCTGCGCTCGGGCCCGCGTATCTCATGGCGGCTGTAAACGCCGGGCTCGAGAGAGCGCGGCCCACCGCCATCCCGAGGCGCCATCCCGTCCCGAGGCCCCAGAAACGGATCCCGAGGTGTACCGTGTTGAATACCCCGAGGAACGACAAGACACCGAGGAGAGGGTGTCCCAGGGCCACCAGCACCACACCGATGGCCGACGCAACGGGGAGCGCCCCCACCCACACTAGCCGGTCCCCCACAGAGCCCAACGGACCCTTGAGGATGGATCGCAGCCTCTCGATCTGCTCCCCGTCAACGCCGGCGTGCTCGGCCTTGGCCACCGCCCCCAGCGCCAGGCCAGCGAGATAGGGGTGGGTGTTGAAGAACTTGGCGGCCCTCCCCATGGCGCGCCGGTAAGCCTCCCCGCCGACCCCCCCCGGAAGATCGCGGAGAAGAGGCTCAATGGCCACGGCAGCCCCAATCCCCTGAAGCCGCTCGTAGCTCCAGGAGCCCTGAACCGTGAAGAGCCGAACCGCAGCAGCCAGCATGCCCCGCTTCACAAGAGCACCACCCACAGCGTGCCGGCGACGATCCCCGTGGCCAACCATCCGACGCCCCGACCCCCTCCCGAGAGGCGCACCGCTGCATGGACCGCCGTCGCCAGGGCAATGCCGATAGCGACGATAGTGACCAGCACCGCGGTCTCGAGATCGACTGGGGACCATCGTCTAGCCAATTGGGCCAGGAGCAACGCGGCTGCGGCCAGCCCCACCGCCCGGATTGCGTCCCGCAGCAGGCCTCGGAGATGGACCCGCGTGATGGTCCCGACGTCTCCTCGATCGAGTCTTTCTCGGCGCCGCCTAACGTCGGACGAGTTGAACCTCCGGACGGCGGACATGCTCACCTCGCCCAGCCAAGCGACCAACAGGGCCACCCCGATGCCGAGCCCTATCCCGAGAATGCCCGGTGAGCCACTGGCCGTAGCGGCGCCGGCGATGGCACCCAATCCGTAGTCGGGATAGCGAGAAGCACCGAGGGGGAGGACCTCCAGGGCAAATAGCTCGAGGATGACACCCACCATCATCCCACTGACCGGGTCCCCCAGGATCAACCCCGCCACCGACCCGGCCACGAGCGGCCGGTTTGCCATGACTTGTCCGACGCTGACGAGGTCCATCCCCACCACGAGACCCCAGGCGAGGAGCATGGCCACCATGGGTGTGTCCATCAGCTGAGCTCTCCCAGTGGAACCTCGGCGGCAGTGGGGACATCCTGCGCCGAGATTTCGACACCCCGGCTGCTCAGCGCCTGGAGCTTGTTCAACTCGTCATCGGAGAGATAGACGTAGGGGAGGCGCTCTTCCCGCTGGCCGTCCCGATGGATGCCTCCCAGGTTCACTTTGCGGATGTGCGTCGTGTGCTCGCAGAGCCGCACGAGCGAGTCGATGTCGCCGAGAAGCAAGATCGTGCGCTCGGAGGATCGGTCCCAATCGTCCACACGACGGGCGGCTTCGTCCACCGAGACGAATTCCAGGGTGAACTCTGGGGGCACCCCCGTTGCATAGAGTTCACGCTCCCACTCGCTGGCAGCGACGGTATCGTCGGCGAGCACCAAACGGTGGGGCAACAGCGCCTGCCCCCACCCGACGACCACTTGGCCATGAATCAAGCGGTCGTCAATGCGAACGAGCACCAGGCTCACGACCTCAGCCTCTGGATCGCTCGGACACCCGTTTGCACGGCTCGAGAGGCAGCCTCGTCGGGCGTGCAATCGCGGTGGTACGCGAAATCGAGAAGCATGGCCAGGTTCACGCCGGCAACGACCTTCATACCCTCACGGGTGTGCTCCAGGTGGGCGGCGGCCTGGTAGCAGCTTCCGCCGGGCAAGTCGACGAACACCACGCAGGGGGTCTCGCCAACAGCCGCTTGGATGCGGTCGATCAGTGCCTCGCGGGTACATCCGTCGTTACTGACCGCTGCGAAGGGCTCGCTGTCGCCGGTAATGCAGCGGACCGCCTCGACCAACGCTGTTCCCAGCGCCCTGTGGGTGACCACGACTCCAAGGAGTGGCTCACTCATAGTCTTCCGACAGGTACTCCCGTAGCTCGCGTTGCTTGGCGAGACGTCCCAGCAGTCGCTTGTTGAATTCCTTGGCCGGATCGACTCCACTGTAGCGCAGCAGGTGATGCATCGCGACCACTTCGGAGATCACCGTGATATTCTTGCCCGGATTGAGCGGTATCACAACCTTGGGGAGCTCGACGTCCAGGATGGTGGTGGTTTGTTGGTCTAGCCCGGTGCGATCGGCCTCTTCAGCACTTTCCCAATCGGCAAGTTGCACGACTACTTCGATGCGCTTCTGTTGACGGACGGCGCGGATTCCGAAGAGCGCCGACACATCCACTATACCGACGCCGCGGATCTCCATGTAGCGATGGGCGAGTTCGTGCGCCTTGCCGATGAGTACGTCGGCACCGCGCTGGGAGACGTGGACGACGTCGTCGGCCACCAGGCGATGTCCGCGCTCGACCAGATCGAGCACGCATTCACTCTTCCCGATGCCGGACCGACCGACGAAAAGCAACCCGACCCCATATACATCGGCGAGCGATCCGTGCAGGGTCGTAGCCGACGCGAAGATCTCCGCCACATACGGCCCGATACGGCGGTAGAACTCCGCGGTCTTCAGCTTCGACCTCAAGACCGGCACCTCTCGCTCCTTGGCGACGGTCACTAGAATCTTGGGAACCGCCTGCCCCTTCGTCACGAACAAGCACGGCAACTCGTAACTCATCAACGTTTCGAGCGAGGCGCGTTGCTGTTCGCGGGTCAGCGATTTCAGATATACCAACTCCGTCTCGCCCAACACGTGCAAACGTTTGCCGAGGAATCGCTTGGTGAACCCAGCCAGGACAAGGCCGGGACTCGAGATCTCCGGTACCGTAATCGTACGGTCCAGCCCGATGTCGCCGGTGAGGAGCTCCAGTTGCAGGGCTTCGCTCTTGCGGGCGAAGAGATCGCGGACGGTGAGAGGGGCCATGCTACTCGACCGTAGCTCCCCGCGCTTCGCGTTCGAAGGGCTTCTCGAGCTGGCGGCGCAGCTTCGACACCGCACGGTCCAGCGCCGTGCGGAAGTCATCTGCCTCAGCCGAGGAGATCTTCGCCTGGCCACGGGGAAGGTAGAGGCGTACCTCGACGACTTTTCGGTTGTGATCGTCGTCGAACAGAATTTCGGCTCGGTGTGGACGGTTCGCTCTCGTGGCGATCTTCGCTACCAGCTCTGTCGCACGCTCGCGCAGTTCGTCCGAAATTTCACAGTGCCGCACCGATACGATCGTCTTGAGCAACGATTACTCCTTCCTTTGGTCGCACGCGGCGGTGCGAACGGTTTCACGCAGGTGCTCACGAGTGGCCTCGGCCGCGGCGTTCCACGAGAAGCCCGTGGCGAATTGCCGCCCGGCTGCTCCGAGCCGATCGACGAGACCTGGCTCGGTCGCCACCCTGATCATGGCCTCGGCGAGGGCCGGGTGATCTCCGTGGGGTGCGAGCAGGCCGGTTTCGCCATCCACCATCGATTCCCGCAACCCCGGACTGTCAGATGCAATCGTCGGGGTGCCACAGGCAGCCGCTTCCACGTTGGAGAT
>JBDHDY010000063.1:0-10735 GCA_039591275.1 Gemmatimonadota bacterium
TAGAACTTGGAGAATTGGCCGGTGAAGTCTTCGTGATGGAGATGCAGCCACTCGTAGTCCTGTAGCTTGCCCGTCATCACATCTTCGTCCCACACCCGATCGTAGGCGATACCGGCATACTCCAACGCCATGCGCACAGCGTCGTCCCAGGGAGCAGCGTTGGGTGGAACGTAGACGGCGACTTCCGGAGCCTTCTCGAGCGGAACCGCATCCATGTTGCCCGCCTCGATGGCACCCCTGATGTCCACCACCTGCGAGTCGTCAATGATGGCCGTGGAAACACCCGCCAATGTCGCGTCACGCTGCGACTCGGGATCCAAGGGCATCAAGAAGCTTCCGCCGCGGTAGTTCAGCAACCACTCTGCTCGCCCTCCCCGCTCGAGTCGTCGAAACGTCACCCCATAGGCCTTCAGGTGGTTTGTCTGGGTACCGTCCATCGGAATGAGAAGCCAACCTGCAGGAGAGCGCGGCGCACCGCTCGCACCTAACGCGGCAGTGCTCACCATCACTCCGCTCAAGGCTTCAATGAAATCTCTTCGCTTCATGAGCGCGGAACGTCTCCTCGAACCTGGTCCAGCAGGCGACGCGCCCGGGGCACAATGGCGCTTTCCGAGTGGGAGAGGATCAAACCCTCTAGCCGATCGCGTGCGGCTTCGTGCCTCCCCAATTGAATGTAGGCTCGAGCAAGCTCGAACTTGGCCACGGGCGCCGCCACACCTGCCGAATCGACCTCCAATGCATCCACGAGGATTGTCTCGGCGCGGCGGGCGTCACCGCGCTCCACAGCAACGCGCCCGGCAAACGCAAGGACGTCCGGCCGGCCACCCTGGCGCGGTAATCCGTTCGCCGCTCTCTGCAGCCGCGAAACCGCCTCAGCTGAGTCTCCTTGTGCCAGGAGGTGGAGGGCGCGGCCCAGTTCCGGCGCCGATTCCGGCTCGATCCGTTGAAGCAGAGCAAGCACAGTGACACGCTCGGTCGCGTCCTCGACACTCCCCGCTCGGGGACCGGCACGCCGAAAGCTCTCACCCGCAGAGGTCAGGTCACCTCGAAAGAGTGCAATCCATCCCCTTGTCGCAAACGTTGACACCGTCGAGTCGTCGGCCAACATCGCCTCAGCCCGGTCGAGGTTGTCATCCGTGATCCAGGCTCGGGCGATCGCCTCGCGCAACATCGCCACATCATCGGCGCTCAGGCGGTCCTTCCACTGGTGAAATTGTCCTTCTGCTTCTTCCACCTTCCCCGACTTCGCCATCACACCGATCAACGCCGCCATGGCATCCGTCGCGGCCCGCTCGCCAGTTTGCGAGCGACCGGAGACCCGCTGAAGCATGCGCTCCGCCGCCCGTCGGTCGCCAGCTTCGGCAAACGCCCGGGCCGCATCGATGTACGCCCGCTCCGATGCTGGGCCGGCGGCGAGCTCACCAACCCGCTCAAGGGCATAGGCCTGAGCCCGCGCTCCATCCGGCGGCCTGGCGCTCCGCGCGCGATCTGCAAAACGCCGCAGGACCGACACCGCGACTTGTCGATCCCCCGGGAGCGAGCGATCTAACACGGTCCAGCCTTCCAGTGGCCGATCCCATCCCACGAGCAGTTCGGCCGCGAGCCGTCCCCCAATCGCGACATCGTATTCCGCCACCAGAATGCCGACGATTTGTTGTCGAAGTTCACTCGGCGCGCGGGACAAGCTCCCAGCGGCCGCCGATAACAGGGACGGGTTCCACTGCACCGCGCTGCCCCACTGACGCACTGCCTCGTACCAATCACCGGCGTCCACCGACAGCTCGGCCATGTCTTGGGCAAGGGTAGCGTTTCCCAACCGCTTAGCACCGTCAGCGAGCACTTGTTGGCCACTCACCGTATCACCGCTTTGTACGAGTGCCATCGCCCACTCGCGATAGGGTTCCGGGCTGTCGGGCGCGCGCTCGATCCAGCGGCCTGCCGCCACGGTCAGGCTCTCCGGCTCTCCTACCATCGCCCACACCCTGAGCTCGAGCGCACGTATCGACCGATTGGACGGCTGCAAGGCGATTGCCGACGCGACGTAAGGCACGATCGAATCGAGACGATCGAGTTGTTGCAGCACTCGCTCCAAACCAAGTAGCGCCGAAAGATGTGTGGGTTGTTCAGTGAGGGCTGCGAGATACAGTCGGGCGGCGGCTTCGTGCCGTCCGCGACGCTCCAACTCGAATGCCTCCCGGAGCTCGCCACGTTGCGCTTCGGCGCCGGACGAGCACATCACAAAGGCTACCGTCAGCAGTACGCTACGGGCGCCGACCGGCATTCAATCTCCGGAAGTAGTCGAGAATGATCCTGCGTTCTTCAGGACTCAACAGCCGGAGCTCCTCCCAGCCCGGGTAGGGAAACCGCAGTGCCTCGCCCGTGGCCCCCGGCTGGAGTGCCGGTGGCAGCCGGACGTTATCGGGCTGAGCGGTCTCGCTCATACGCTCCTGCCGATCATCCTCCTCATCGCTTCTGAGCGTGCGGCCGGCATCGAGCATGCGCCTGAAGAGACGCTCCTGGCGCTCGATGGTCCGCCGGTCCAAGCGCCCGGCCTCGAGCTCGCGGGCAACATCTAACGCTTCCTCAGACAATTCCTCAGCGGGGCCGGGTAGCCCTTCAGCCGAGAGCCGTTCCAATTCCTCAGCGAGCGCGCGCTGTTGCTGCGCCAGCGTCTGCAGCTCCTGCATGAGCGCTTCACTGCCGCTGGGCATTAGAGGTAACAGCGATCCGGTCTGACCGTTCACTCCCTCCTGTTGCCTGGCCATCTCGGCCATGCGCTCCATGGCCTCGGCGAAGCCGGAACCCGATTGAGACCCCGCCACGTCGGATCGACTACGGAGTAGTGAGAACGCCAGCGCGTTCAATCCCTCCAGAGCTTGGCGCGCGCCGTCTGCCGCCTGCCGGGCGTTCGGTGTTCCCTGCTGAAGCTGGGAAAGCGCATCCGTCATGCGTTCGCGCGAAAAACCCAACGCCGCCCCCAGATCGGGCGACACCAGCGCGTTCTTGCCAGCAGCATTCTGCAATTGCTCCATGAGGCGATCCACGCCTTCGCGTACCGCTGCCTGATCGCCGCGAAGTTCTCCGCCTGTTTCGCCCCTTTGCAGCCTCTGCGCAACATCCTGTTGGTTCCGGGCAAGCTCCGCGGTCTCGGTGAGCGCCTGGTCCATCGCCTCGAGCACCTCTTCCCGCCACTCCTCGCGCATGCGATCGCGCTCGCGCCGCAGGCTCTCGGCCATGGGTTCTAGGCTTTCACTGGCCGCCTCTCCCGACTGCTGAGCTTGTTGTCTCTGACCCTGCGAGGCTTGTTGCGCTGCCTGTTGCATTTGTCGGGCAGCCTCACCGGCCTGTTGGTCGGCTTGCTCGATCTCACCCGCCGTCGTCTGTGTGCGCTCGAGGGCCTCCTGGAGCCGCTGCAGTTCTTGCTCGAGCCGCTCCGCATCTTGTGCCAATGCCTCTTCAGCCGCTGCAAGCACGGAGTCCGGATGGACGGCCCGTTCCAGCTGACGATTCCACTCCTCCTGCTGATCGGCCAGTTCCTCGGCGTCTTGGGCCAGGCTGCTCATGGTTCCCTCGAGGGCGGCCCGCTCGAACAGCTCACGACTCCGCTCGAGTTGCTCACGCAACCGTTCCTGGGCTTCAGTCAGATCCTGCAGCGCTTGTTCGAGACTCTCCGGATCCAGCTGCTCGAGAGCTTCGCGTAGGCTCTCGAGCGCCTCGAGCATCTCCTCGGTGACGGCTTGCTCGAGGAGCTCTCGAAGGTCTTCCATCTGCTCTTGCCATTCCGCGTCGGTTACACCGGCCTCCCACGCCGCCTCGGAGAGCTGGCGCAGTTCCTCCGAGAGCTGCTGAGCGCGATCGAGGAGTTGACTCTGCTCGTCACCGATCTCGCTCGCTCGCTCTGCGGATTCGAACGGCAGCTCATCGCCTGGTGTGTCACCGCTCTGCCGGCCCTGCTCTCTTCGCTCCTGCTCCGCGGCAGCACTCAGCGTCTCGCTTTCCAAGTCACGCTGCGCCTCGAGGAGTGAATCCGCATCTGTCACCATTGCCTCAGCGGCATCACGTACGGCTTGACGAAGCTCACGGGTTGACGGCAGGCGCAAGATAAATTCGCGGGTCTCCGCAGACTGTGAGTCTGGAGCGTTGTCGTACGCTCGGACCTTATAGAAGGCGGTGTCTCCAGGGAGAAAGCCCCGATCGTTGAGATCCAGAATCCACTGCAGTACCGCACGGTCCGTGACACCCATGGGAAGCAACAGCTCTTGCGTCACTGCGTCGTCAGAGAGTCCGGCTCTACTCACCCGGCGACTCACCACCTCCACCAGAGTGAGCCGGTGATCGTCCCGGACATCGATGACCAAGGGCTGCTTGAGTGAAAGTGGCGCAACGGTGTCGACACCGGGCACCGGCACAGCCACGGTGGGCACGCTGTCCCGCACAGCCGCGATGTGTAGAACAGGACGGTCACCTTCCAACTCCTGTCCGCTCTCGGGCACAATCACCAACTCCCAGGTTCCTCCCGCCCTCACCGTTGTCCGCCCCGAGAAATCGTTCCCGTCCACGCGCAAGGGAATGGTAGCGCGCTCGGCGACCTGCCACGCAGCGGACGACACCGGCACCGTGACTCTGCCTCTAACGATGAGTCTGGTTCCCACGGGCATCACCACGCTGTCCCCGACAAACAGCACATCATCGGGCCGCTCCAGATAAGCGGGATAGACTGCGACTAGAGCGAGATCAGCGATGAACGCGGGAAACGCCACTCGGACGTGCAACGTGTCGGACGACCGATTACCGCTTACCGCGCGTAGAAAGCGATCGCTGTGCAGTGGTCCGATGTCGATGCTCGCTAAGCCCGCCGTATCGAGCGTCAGGTCCTGGGCTCGCCAGGCCTCCCCAGGAGCCCGTACCCATAGGATGGCCGCACGCCGGCCGGGGGCGGCGACCGACGCAACCACCATTTCCCCACGGCGGACCTCCTCACGATCCACCGCTAACCTCACCGGACCGCGTCCTTCGGCTAACACGCCAAGCGGACTCCAGAAGTGGGTTCCCTTCCCGGTTGCCGGCCCCGACAGAACGAAAAAGACCGCGCCAAACGCACCGACGAGCAGTCCCAACGAGGCCGCGCGGGTCCGTCCCCTCCTCACCGGCGCCAACGCCTCGCGACCGTTCGACGTCAGCCAGGAAACCGCACGCTTGTCGGCCGCCGCCACGAGTGACGGGCTTCCGGTCGTCGGTGGCGCCCCGGCAAGCCCGAGGATCGATCCCCGGCGCAAATGCCTCTCTCGTTCAACGCGCTCCGCCAACCTGCTGGCACCGAGCTCACGAGCCCTTCGCAGGTGCCTGATGACGCCGGCCACGACCGTGAACACAGCCACGAGCCAGGCGAGAACCACCAAGACGGGCCATTGCTGATACCAACCGACTCGCCCCAGGCCGACACCGATTCCGAGCGCCACCAACGTTGCACCGAGCGTGTAACAGACACTGGCGCTCAACTCAAACCGGTTGAGTTCAGACCGCCGAGCCTCTAGCCACCTCCTGGTTTCGGTCATCGAGCCGCCACCGTCGAGTACACAAACAGATTCACACCCATTCTCAGCGCCGCCTCACGTACTTCAGGGGGATCTTCGTGCACATTGGGATCCTCCCAACCATCACCGAGATCGCTTTGATACGTGTAGTACACCGCCAATCGGTTTTCGATGAAGATCCCAAAACCTTGGGCCGGCAAACCGTCATGCTCGTGGATCTTGGGAATACCCTGGGGGAAAGGATACACGATGTTGTAAACGGGGTGATCGAGAGGAACCTCGACGAGTGTGCGGTCCGGAAACACCTTGGCAATTTCGCGGCGAAAAGTCTCATCCATGCCGTAGTTATCGTCCGCGAGCAGGAATCCTCCGTTCTCGAGGTAACGCCTGAGCGCTGACACGTCCGTGTCGGAAAGAAGCACGTCTCCGTGGCCGGTCATGTAGAGAAACGTGGTCTCCCACAACTCGGGGCTGTCAAGTGTCAGTACTTGCTCACGCTCAGCCACGTCCAGGGACGTCCTCGTGCGAATCTCGGTCAATAGGTTGGGAAGACTCGACGGATTCGCGTACCAGTCGCCGCCACCGTCGTAATGCAGCCGCCCAATCGTCGCCTGCGCGGCTGTGGCGCTGACGTGCGGGATTGGCCATTGATGCTCCAGCGGCAAGACAATTCCCACAAGGGTCAACGCTCCCAGCGCCGCAAGCGTCTTCACAGAGATACCACCAACGTATACGCTTCCTTGCGCGTGACGTTGAGCTCGGCCGCCAAACGAGCGGCGACGTCCCGCCGGCTTTCTCCCAGGCCGAGCAACTCCAGCGCCCGAGCACGGACTACCTCGGTGTCCACTTTAACCGGCGCTGAGGATCCCCCCGCGACCAGTACGGTCACTTCCCCCCGCGGTGGCGCTTCGTCGTAGTGACTCCGGAGTGAGGCCAGCGTGCCGGTCCGGACGTCCTCGTGAACTTTCGTGAGCTCTCGCGCCACCGCCGCCTCTCGATCTTCACTGCACGTCTCGGAGAGGTCGCAAAGCAGTTGGGGCAATCGCAATGCGGACTCGAATAGAACAACCGTCCAGGGACTCTCGGCTATCACGCCCAACAATCGGCGCCGCTCGGTGCCACGGCGCGGTAGAAAACCTAGAAAGGTGAAGCGATCGGCAGGGAGCCCCGATACGCTGAGCGCCGCGGCGACTGCCGTCGGTCCCGGTACCGCCGTGATCTGCGCACCGAGCGACCGAGCCCCGCGAACCAGCGACCCGCCGGGATCGCTTATCGTTGGAGTCCCAGCGTCGGATAGCAGGGCTATAGCTTTGCCGGCAGCGAGTTGCTCCAGCAGGGTCCGCAATCGAGAATCTGCGGAGTGTGCGTGAAAACTCAACAGTCTGGGGTGGGCTTCGATGTGTTGCAGCAGGATGCGGCTTCTGCGAGTGTCTTCTGCTGCCACCGTGTCGACTGTACGCAAAATCTCGGCGGCCCGTGGCGAGAGATCGCCTAGATTGCCCAGTGGGGTGGCGATTACGTAGAGGGCGCCGCGACTCGGTCCGTCTTCCCGTCCTGCCCTTCGGCTCACCGACGACCGGCGGGATGCACGCCTCTGCGGATCGTCAGGTCGTTTCTTCGTCATGCCTCCGCCGGCATCTGAATGGCAGGGCCGTCGAGACCCTCAACTAAAAAGGTGGCGCGAGCCCTCCGGCCCGCGTCACCCATCACTCGGCTGTGGATGCTGCGCCGGCGGCGCAGGGTTTACCCCAGTTGGTCTTCGAGCTTTTCCACAAGATACGCCTTGGGTACCGCGCCAACCACCGTATCTACGTGCTCCCCGTTCTTGAAAATAAGAATACTCGGGATCGAGCGGACATTGAACCGCATGGCAGTCCTCTGGTTGGCATCCACGTCGAGCTTTGCAACCTTCAACTTACCCTCATACTCCACCGCGAGCTGTTCGATGACGGGGGCGATCACTTGGCACGGTCCGCACCACGTGGCCCAGAAATCGATCAGGGCCACCCCTTCATGCTTCTCGATTTCCTGCTCGAATGTATCATCCGTCAGCTGCGTGAGATCTGTGACTGACATGTTCACCCTTTCACCATTATCTTGGGCCCGACCGCGATTGCGCACGAATCGTGCCGACCTCGTCCGTCTCCTCGTCTCACGGAGGATCCGTGACCTTACCTGCTTCCCGTGTGTCCCATATCGGCGTCGCCGTTGAGGATCTGTCAGCGGCGATTCCTTTTTATCGCGATATTCTGGGCGCAACCCCCAAGCCTCTCGACGACGCCGACGGAGCGACGATTGTTGCGATCACGTTTGGCGACATCGACATCGAGCTACTCCAACCGATCTCGCCTGACAGTCCTGTCGCCAAGTTCCTCGCCACGCGCGGGCCTGGCATCCACCACATCTGCTTCAAAGTGCCCGATCTCGACGAGGCCCTGAATCGCTGCCGGGGTATGGGCTACCGTCTCGTTGACGACCAGCCTAGAATCGGCGCCCACGGACAACGCATCGCATTCGTCCACCCCAAAACCAACTCCGGGGTTCTCCTAGAACTCACCGAGTAGTGTAACGCGGAGGCGGGCTGTTGGGTTCCGGAACGCAACAATCGGGGTCAACACACCCGAGCAGGATTACCAGCCTGGGCCAGATCGATACTCTGAACCAGCCACCCCTGTCCGAACCGGACCAGCGTGAACGGCACCACATACAGACAAGTTCCCCGGATCACGCGCACCTGATACAACCGGCGGTTCTCATCACTGCTCAGCACCCCCACCTGACCCACCAGCACTTCGTAGCTTTCGTGGGCCAAATACTGGCGCATCACACTCAGCCGCATCTGGAGCTCCTCCTGATCCATTTTTCGGGAGGCGGGCCCATCGTCGGTGCCCCACAGGTCTGCCATCCTGGCCAGGTCTTCGGCCGCAACGGCACCCATGAAGCCATGGACGGTCGCCTCCGGCGCCGAAGGCGCCACCGTCGGGGCCGGGCTACTGCAGGCTCCCGTCAACAGCGCGACGAGGAGCCACTGGCAGCGAAACGATTGCGTCACAGGGAATGCATTAGTGAAGTTCAAGTCTGACGAACACTAAACGCTCAGCCGGGGCTAGGCAACGATGCGCTTTTACGTCAATGTCGATCACGTGGCGACCGTGAGACAAGCACGCCGCACGGACGAGCCAGATCCCGTCACTGCCGCACACGCCTGTGAGAAGGGGGGCGCTGACGGCATTACGATCCATCTACGGGAGGACCGCAGACACATCCAGGACGATGACGTACGCCGAATCGCCGATAGCATATCCACAGTCCTCAACCTGGAACTCGCCGTGGTCGACGACGTCGTGGCACTGGCGGAGGAGCTGGCACCACATCAAGCCACCTTCGTGCCCGAGCGGCGGGAGGAAGTCACCACTGAAGGCGGACTCGCTCTCAGCCCCGACGGTGGAGCATCGGAGGCACGGCTTGCTGGTGCCATCGATCGATTACAGGCGGCTGGCGTGCGCGTGAGCTTGTTCATCGATCCTGATCCCCGGGTGATCGACGCATCCGCTGCTGTAGGTGCGGACGCCGTGGAGCTTCATACGGGAGACTACGCCCACAGCTTCCCAGACTGCGAGGCCGCCCTGCAACGCCTCCGCGCCGCAGCCGCTCACGGGCGATCGGTAGGCCTAGCGGTTCACGCAGGGCATGGCCTCACATACCGGAATGTGAAGCCCGTCGCTGCAATCCCTGAGGTGGAGGAGCTAAACATCGGGCACAGCATCGTGAGCCGCAGCATCTATGTGGGAATCGAAACAGCTGTGTCGGAAATGCGTCGGCTCATCGAAGAGTCGCGCGTTGACTAAATCAATGCAGGGTCGTAGCTTAGCCGGCCAACACGTCGGAGTGTCATGAACCAACGCATGGGGATGGTGGATTTCTTTGCCATGGAGGCGGGCGAGTATCTCGAACGTCTGGACGGCCTCGTGTCCGCCCAGGGCTCGCCGAATCCCGACGAATTCCTCCACCTCACCCGCGCGTTGAGAGGCTCGGCCCTCATGGCCGGCCAGCAGAAGATCGCGCAGGTCTCCCAGGGGCTGGAGGGGCTCGCTCGAGGCGTGCGGGAATCCCGCCTCCCGTGGGATGAAGCCGTCCGCCAGCTCGCCATTCGGGCCGTGGACGATCTCAAGGTCTTGGTTCGGGCAGCCGGCGCGTGGGGGCCTGGTGAAGATGCCCGAGTTCAACAACTCACCGGTGAACTGGAGCGCGTCGCTGGGGCGCCGACCCCAGCGGCGCCAGCCGAACCCAAGGAACTCGATGCCGGCACCCGTGCGTTCATAGCACGAGAGGGTGCTGCTGTTGGGAGCGCTCTAGATCGTGCCGCCAAGGCGCTCACTCAAAACCCCCAAGCTCTCAATGCCCTCGACATCGTCGTGAGGGCGACGCAGCCACTCCGGGGGATTGCAAACCTCGCAGACCTCCCTCCCATGCCAGACCTGTTGGAGGGGATCGAGCGAGCCATCGCCGAGGTCAAGAGTCGCTCCGAGGGCGCGGGAGAGGCTGTGGCGGTCTTTGACGCAGCGGCCAGGGCGGTCTCTCAGGCGGCCACAGAGATAGCCGCGGCGGGACGTGCCGAACCAGATTCGCCAGCAGGAAGGGATTTTGCCCGCCTCTTGGCGGCGCTACTGGATACCGAGCGCAGCGTGGTTCCCATCGAGGAGCTGTACCACGCTGATGCCGGACCGCACATCGTCAGCCAAGGCACGCCACCGGGCCAGCCGGCTGAACTCGCCAGGCTCGAGCTGGTCTCGGACGGGGAGCATTTACTTCATGCCGCCTCGTCTCTGGAAGCCGCCGAAACAGATACACAGAGGGTGTTACGAGCCCACTCCCTGACTGGGACGCTCAGGGCTTTGAGCTCTGCTGCCGGCGGACCGCTGTCGACCGCCGCCGCCAAGTTTGCTCACGCGGCCCACGAGGTCGTGTCGAAGGGCGTCGCCACAGCCCAACCCACCACGCTGGCCGACATCCTCCGCAAGGCAAGCACCATTTTGAGCGAGGCAGCGCAGGGTGACGAGACCATGCTCGGCGCCCGGCTGGCCGACGTTACTGCGGAACTCGTACTCCTGTCCAAACAGGGGGTTTCCGCACCGTTGGAGGTCACGGCCCCGATGCGCGCCATGTCGGCGGCTCCAGTGAAACAGGAACCGCCGGTGGTG
>JBDHDY010000064.1:0-10725 GCA_039591275.1 Gemmatimonadota bacterium
GCTACTGTCCACCTTGGCGACGCCGATCAAGTCGCAGAATTTGCGGATGGCTTCAGGCGTTACGCCGCGCCTGCGTAACCCTGCGATAGTGGGCATCCGGGGATCGTCCCAGCCCGTAACGTGACCACCTTCCACCAACTGTATCAGCTTGCGCTTGCTCAGCACGGTGTGGTCCACGTTGAGGCGTGCGAACTCGGTCTGCTCAGGACGCGGCCGTTCGATATTGGCGGCGTCCAACACCCAGTCGTACAGCTCTCGGTTGTCCTTGAACTCGAGCGTGCAAAGCGAATGGGTGATGTTCTCAACGGCGTCCGAAAGGCAGTGCGTGAAGTCGTACGTAGGGTAGATGCACCAAGCGTCGCCCCGACGATAGTGGTGCGCGTGGCGAATACGATACAGGATGGGGTCCCGCATCAACATGTTGGGTGAGGCCATGTCGATTTTGCCGCGCAGCACGAGTGTCCCGTCTGCGAACTCGCCGGCCCGCATGCGCCTGAACAGATCCAGGTTCTCCTCGACCGACCGGGCTCGATACGGGCTCTCCTTCCCGGGCTGGGTGACTGTTCCCCGATACTCGCGGATCTCTTCTTCACTCGAGCTGTCCACGTACGCCTTCCCGTCTTTGATGAGTTGCTCGGCGTACTCGTACAGCTTCTCGAAGTAATCGGATGCAAAGAACAGGCGGTCGTCCCAATCGAATCCCAGCCAATGGACGTCATGTTGAATTGAGTCGACGTACTTGACGTCCTCAGTCTCGGGATTGGTGTCGTCGAATCGCAGGTTGCATAGGCCGCCTTCATTCTCGTTGGCGATCCCGAAATTGAGACAGATGGATTTGGCGTGGCCGATGTGTAAGTACCCGTTTGGTTCGGGCGGAAACCGGGTGACGATGCGACCACCGTACTTGTTCGTCTGTTGGTCGTGAGCGACCATCGCACGAATGAAGTCGGGAGCGTTTGTGCGGCTCCTTTCCCGATCGTCGCCGTAGTTTCTTCCCGCTTTGCCTTGGGTCTTGCGCGCGATCACGGTCTTACCGCCTCATGGTGTGCAATGGTGAAGTGCGGGTTCCGGCCTCAGCCCGTGCGGCTGGACGATGTGAAATCTGGCCGCGGCCGGGCAATCCGTCGACCCCGTCTTCCTGCGCCTAGCCTCCCAGGGAACAATGCCGTGCCGGGCGGGTGTGATTCTAAACGCGCGCCGCGCGATCTGGCCGCCCCACTGGCCAGTCGGTATTGTTAGAACGATCCCAACCAGGACCGCTGCCCCGTGTCAGATCTCTTCGACCGCCTCCAGACCGCCATCGGTGACGTGTACCGCCTCGAGGCGGAGTTGGGTGGTGGCGGGATGAGCCGGGTCTTCCTCGCCGAAGAAGTAGAGCTCAAGCGCCGGGTGGTGATCAAGGTCCTCCCCCCCGAGATGGCAGCCGGCGTGAATGAGGAGCGGTTCCGTCGCGAGATCCAGCTCGCCGCATCCCTGCAACATCCGCACGTCGTCCCGCTGCTTACTGCTGGTTCCACGGGTGATCTGCTGTTTTACGTGATGCCCTACATCGAGGGCGAATCGCTGCGGGCAAAACTCGCCCGGGCAGGGGAGCTGCCGGTCGGGGAGGTTGTCCGGACGCTCAGGGAGGTGATCGACGCGCTCGCGTACGCCCACAGGAGCGGCGTCGTGCACCGGGATATCAAGCCGGACAACATCCTGTTGTCTCAGAACCACGCAGTGGTGACGGATTTCGGCGTCGCCAAGGCCGTCGCTGCGTCGGCAGCGAGCGGAGGATCCTCACTCACCTCGTTGGGGATGGCGCTCGGAACACCCGCCTACATGGCCCCGGAGCAGGCCGCCGCCGACCCCCAGACGGACCACCGGGCCGACATCTACGCTGTGGGAGCCGTCGCCTACGAGATGCTGACGGGACGGCCTCCGTTCACAGCGAGCACGCCACAAATGGTCATGGCGGCCCAGGTGAGTCAGGTGCCGGACCCGGTCACAAGGCACCGACCCGCGGTCGCCGAGGCCCTGAACTTCCTGGTGATGAGGTGTCTGGAGAAGCGCGCCGCCGATCGGTGGCAGAGCGCTGATGAGTTGATGCCGCACTTGGAAGCGATTGTCACACCGAGCGGCGGGATGACGCCAACGGGGGCAGTGCCGGCGGCGACGCCGGGGATGGACACGGCTCTGCGACGGAGTCACCCGGCTCGAGTGGCAGCACTCTTTGCGGGGGCATCGCTCGGAGTCGTCGGCGTCGTCTACATGCTGATGATGGTCCTCGGGCTTCCTGACTGGGTGCTTCCTGTGGCAATCGGGCTTCTGGCGATCGGTCTTCCCATCGTCATGATCACTGGTCGCGCCGAGCGGAAGCGGATCGTCGCCCGGACCATTGCGGTGACCACACCCGTGCCGGATGGTGGCGTTCACGGTTGGCTCAGCTGGCGACGGGCGTTGCTGGGAGGTGGCCTGGCGTTTGGTGGGCTGGCATTGGCTGTCGCCGCTTACATGGCGATGCGGCTCATCGGTATCGGCCCAGTGGGGACGTTGGTGGCGTCCGGCGTGATGGAGGAACGGGAGCGAATCATTCTGGCCGACTTCGATAACCGCACGGACGATTCCACTCTGGGCCAGACGGTTACCGAGCTGTTCCGCATCGATCTCGCCCAGTCGCCCACAGTGACGGTGCTCGAGCCGTCCCAGGTCGCCCGCGTGCTTGAGCGGATGGAGCGGGATCCGATGACACTGGTCACCGCTGAGCTCGCAAATGAGGTGGCACAGCGGGAGGGTTTCAAGGCAGTAGTAACCGGGGAGGTTCTCCCGGTGGGCAGCGGGTTTGTAGTGTCTGCCCGTCTCGTCTCAGCCACATCAGGTGACGTTTTGGCGGCCTCGAGGGAGCAGGCACCCAATCCCGACGAGATCGTCATGGCGGTAGACCGACTTTCGGCAAGCCTGCGGGAGCGCATCGGCGAGTCGCTTCGGACCATCCGCGCCAATCCCCCGTTGGAGCGTGTGACGACGGGATCGACCGAGGCGCTCATGAAATACGCCCAGGCCAACCGCGCGAACAATCAGGCTGAATATGACCGCGCCATCGCGTTGCTCGAGGAGGCTGTCGCACTCGACCCCACCTTTGCCATGGCGTACCGCAAGCTTGGCGTGATCCTGAGCAACCAGGGCGAGGACCGCGAGCGCTGGGAGGCGGCGCTCTCGATGGCTGTCGAGTACGAAAACCGCCTCACTGAGCGGGAGCGCTACCTGGCGCAGGGGACCTATTACCAGCTGGCCCGACAGGACGATCAATCCGCAAGCGCCGCGTACCGGACCCTCCTCGAGAAATATCCCACCGACGCGGCGGGGCTCAACAACCTTGCCAACATCTATTCTGATTCGCGGAGGTGGGCGGAGGCAGAGGAGCTGCACATGCGCTCGATCACCGCAGGGAACGATGCGGCGGTGACCTACACCAATGCCATGTCGAGCCAGGCCGCCCAAGGGAAATTCGATGCGGCGGAAGCGACGCTCGCGGCGTTTGCGGATCGGTATCCGGAGCACCCGAGCATCGCGCAGTACGAATCCGCCCTGGCGAGCTCCCGAGGTGACTATGAAGCAGCAGAGGAGAGCCTGCGTGCCCTTCGGGTCGCGCAGAGGGGCAATCTCCAGTGGAGGGCTGCTACAGGCTTTGGTCTGGGCAGCATAGCCCGTGTGCGGGGCAAGCTCGCCGAGGCTATGCGGTTGGAGAGCGACGCCCGATCGGCGCAACATGAGCGGGGCGTGGTCGAATGGCCACTGCCGCTGTGGGAGGCCCTTGTCCAGGCCGGTGATGATCTGTGGTACAGAAGTGATACTAGATCCGCCTTGGCGAGGCTGGACGGAGCGCTCGAACGGCACCCAATCTCTGCTCTGCCCGCCGAGGAGCGGCCTTATATCTGGCTCACGATCCTCTACGCACGGGCGGGCCGGCCCGACGAAGCCAAACGGTTGCTGGCCGAGCAAGACGCAGCGCTAGATGAGGAAGCTCTGCGAAACCGGGAGGAGGGAAAACGGTTAGCGCAGGGCGTAATCGCCCTTTTCGACGGTCGCCCGGAGGAAGCCGTCGCGGATATCCGCTGGGTGCAAGAGGAGTCGGGCTGCCCCATCTGCAATCTCTGGGAGTTGGGCGAAGCTTACGACAGTACGGGCCGGAGGGACTCCACCATCGCGATCTACGAGCGTCACTTGGAGACGCCGTGGCTGTTTCGCATGGGATTGGACGAGGGGGAGCGGCCGGCGATTCTCAGGCGCCTTGGCGAGCTATACGAGGAGCGGGGAGAGCGGGATCGAGCAGCGGACTATTACAGCCAGTTCGTTGACCTCTGGCAGGAGGCGGACCCCGAGCTCCAACCGGTCGTGGAGGATGTGCGGGGCCGGATTGCTCGGCTCGTGGGCGAGCGCAGCGGGGGCTAGCCCCACCACCCCACCCCGCCCCAGGCGGTCAGGCGGACCGGCGGACAGGCGGTCAGTCCCTTCCCACCTGCCCCCTCTGCCCCACCTGCCCCTCTCCCCTTCCGCCCCCGCTCCCCTCGCTACCAGCTGCCAGCGGCCAGCTGTGTTTGAGAAGCCCCAGTGGTAGGGTGGGGCCTTCTCACTTCTCACTTCTCCCTTCCAAGCCCCTGTCCGCCTATGGGACGCGGCATCCTAAGAATGGCCCCGCCTGGGGACGTCGACGTGATGCCGAAACTTTACCTAACGTGCTGTCGTAAAGACACTTAAAGGCTAGAACACCCTTTGGCACGTTGGTTGCTTAAACCGTGGGCACTATGTCACCGAACCCAAACCCTCGATTCCAGGCCGAAGTGGCCGACCGATACGTGATCGACCGCGTGCTGGGACGTGGGGGTATGGGCACCGTGTATCTGGCGCGGGATGTAAAGCATGGTCGGCAGGTTGCCATCAAAGTCCTCTCGGCGGAGGCGGTGGCACATGTCGGCGCCAAGCGCTTCCACCGCGAGGTCAGGGTGATGGCCAGGCTGCAGCACCCGCACATCCTGCCACTGCTGGATTCGGGTGAGGCCGGGGGCTCTCCCTACTACGTGATGCCCTACGTGAAGGGCGGCTCGTTGCGAGATCTGCTGAAGAAGAAAGGTCGGCTGCACTTTGCAGAGGCCGTCGAGATCACACGGGAGGTGGCAGGCGCACTGGAGCATGCCCACGAGAACTTCCTGCTGCACTGCGACATCAAGCCTGAGAACATCCTCCTGTCAGCTGGTCACGCGGTGCTCTCGGACTTCGGCATCGCCCGGGTGATCCGCCGGGGGGCGAACTCGTGGCGTGCCGACACGGATAGTCCCGGCGGAACGGCGGAGTATATCAGCCCCGAGCAGGCAACAGGGGATGGGGACTTGGATGGCCGGAGCGATGTGTATAGCCTCGCGTGCGTGCTTTACGAGATGTTGGCCGGCGAGCCTCCATATTCGGGTGCGTCGGATCAAGCCGCTATTGCGAGCCGGTTCACCCGCCCCGTGCCTCAGCTGCGCAGGGTCGCCCGCAACGTGCCCCCCGGGATATCGCGAGCTGTGAGCAGAGCACTTGCCGTTGATCCCGGAGTTCGGTTTAAGTCGGTGGCGCGTTTCATTCGGGTAATTGAGGACTCCGCATTGGCCGGCGGGACGAGCATCCTTGGGGCGCTGAGCATTCAGGGGCGGCGAGCCCTCGCGGGTGGCCGCTCGCTGTGGCTCAACGGTCCGGCGCTCATGGCGCGAAGGCTGCGGGCGCGGTCCCGAACAACTCTGGAGGCGGCTCGCGTCGCAGCGGATTCAACCACGGGACGGCGGATGCGCCAGGACAGCATGGCTGGATGAGGTAGCTGCGACACATGGTCGCACTAGTGGGTTGACAGCCGATCTAGATTTGTATCAGCGAGCGAAGCGAAAACCAGCGGAAGTAGCGTTCAAACCCCAGGCAGCCGCCTGGGGTTAAACGTTTGCAGGAAAAGCAACTCGCTCACACGTCTCGCTTGCCTTCTCGATTTGCTCACCAGCCTTCCCGCCACACCCTACACCCCAAGCCCTAAGCCCTAAGCCCCAATCCCCAAGCCCCAAGCCCTAAGCCCCAAGCCCCAAGCCCTTAGCCCTAAGCCCTAAGCCCCAAGCCCTACTCCCTTCTACCTTCTCCTTCTAAATAGTCCACCAGCACATTCGCCATCGCGCGCATTCCGACTGGAATCGAACTGTCGTCTGCTTGGAAATCTGGTGTGTGATGTCCGCCGGACGTGGTGCCCGGCGCTACCATGCCGAGGCGGAAGAAGAACCCAGGTACTTCGTTTGCGAAGTACGCGAAATCTTCACCCCCCATCGTGGGTTCCAATAGGTCCACCTTGTCGTTGCCAACGACTCGCTCAAGTGTTGGGGCCATTTGTTCAGAGAGCGCTATGTCGTTGATGGTAGCGGGCGTACCGCGGTCGTAATTGAGCTCGTAAGTCCCACCGCCGGCCTGCGTGATTCCAGCGAGAATCTCGTCCATGCGGCGTTCCACGGCGTCCCTGACGTCTGGGTTGTACGTCCGGACGGTGCCCTCCATGCGGACCTCACCGGGAATGATGTTGAATCGCGTTCCGCCCCGAATGATGCCCACCGTAACGACGCTGGGTTCGAGTGGGGGCAGGTTACGGGACCGAATGGTCTGGAAGGCGGTCACCGCCTGCGATGCCATGATGACGGGATCGATGGACAGATGGGGGGCCGCACCGTGCGCCTGTTTCCCGTGAATCGTGATCTTGAAATGGTCTACCGCTGCAAGGGCGGGGCCCACCGTGTAGCCCACGCGTCCGACTTCCATCTCGGAAAAGGTATGTAGTCCGAAAATCGCGGCGGGCCGCGGGTTCGCGAGCACGTCTTCCTCCACCATCAGGCTGGCACCACCCTCCTCACCTGGCGGGGGGCCTTCCTCTGCGGGCTGGAAGATGAACTTGACGGTGCCGGGTATATCGTCGCGCATCGACGCGAGGACCGAAGCAACACCGAGCTGAACAGCGGTGTGTATGTCATGGCCGCAGGCGTGGCTTACGCCAACCTCCTGACCGAGGTAGGTGGTACGGACCGTTGACTTGAACGGGTACGGAGTGTCCTCGGTAACCGGTAGGGCGTCCATGTCCGCCCGAACGCCGACGACGGGTCCCGGTCTGCCGCCCCGGAGGATCCCCACCACCCCAGTGTGCGCGACTCCCGTTTGCACTTCGAAGCCGAGCTTCTTCAAGTGCTCGGCCACGAGTTCAGCGGTCTTGAACTCACGGTTGCCGAGTTCGGGGTATTGGTGGATTTGGCGGCGCATCTCGATGGTCTCGGCGGCAAACCGCTCGACGGCCTGGTCGATGGCGTCGGCCTGGTATCCCATAAGGGGGCCTTGGGCTGCCAGAAAGCTCACGGCTGCGAGGAAGAGCACCCGATACATGAAACCTCCGGACTTGGTTATTGGGGCCTACGACGGCGATGATCATCCCAACCTACCCGCCGGCCGGGCTCGCGCAACAACGGTGCAGTGGATGAGGTTGCCGTTCTCCGGGTGTTCATTGGACGGCAGGATGCCTACATTCTCCGTCGAGCGGGCTGTCAGCCTGCTCAGAATTCCATGGACGAGGACTGAACATGGGTGCGATAAGCACGTTCCTTGAGACCCAATTCAAGCACTTCAACGCTCGAGAGAGTCTGGACGCCGCGCGAGGTTGGTGTGAACTGCTCGACGGCGGCGGCGAGATGCTTCTGGCCATGGCCGGCGCGATGAGTTCGGCCGAGCTAGGGATTTCACTGGCGGAGATGATCCGACAGGGAAAACTTCACGCCATATCGTGTACGGCCGCAAACCTCGAGGAGGACCTCTTCAACCTTTTCGCCAACCGTGAATACGAAAAGATACCGCACTACCGAGATCTTAGTCCTGAGGACGAGCTCGCCCTGCGAAACAAAGGGTTCAACCGGGTGACCGATACCTGCATCCCGGAGTCGGTCATGCGCCACACCGAAGAGGTGTTGGTCGAGCTGTGGAAGTCGGCCGATGCAAATGGAACTTCGAAATTCCTGTGGGAATACGTTTACGAGTTGTTGGATTGTCAGGAATTGGTGAAGCACTACCAAGCACCACCTGAGCAATCTTGGGTGCTGGCAGCAAAGGAACAGGGCATACCAATCTGGACACCGGGGTGGGAGGACTCGACTCTAGGAAATATTTTCACAGCCCGAATCATGCTGGGGCACATCGAGCACCACTCTGTGGTGCGCACGGGCACCGAGCAAATGGAGGAGTTAGCCAAGTGGTATCTGGCTCGGGTGGACCAATCCACACCGGTGGGCTTCTTTCAGATCGGCGGAGGTATTGCCGGCGACTTTCCCATTTGCGTGGTACCGATGCTGATCCAGGACTACAAACGTGCGGTTCCTTTCTGGGCCTATTTCGCCCAAATCAGTGACAGTACCACATCGTACGGGTCGTACTCGGGAGCCGTTCCCAACGAGAAGATCACCTGGTACAAACTCGACACTGCCACTCCGAAGTACATGATCAACTCTGACGCCACCATCGTCGCGCCGCTCATCTTCGCATACGTTCTGGGCGAGTGAGGCAGGGTGTCGTAAGTGAAGAGGTGCCGGTTCGGCCGCGCGGGCAGGGGGCGCGGCCCTGCGACCCCGGCCGCAGGTGTAGCATTTCGCATCAAGCCGTCCGATCTATTTCCTTCCTTTATTAGTTACTGGTCTTCTCCAGAATAGGCTGCCCCCTAACCACATCGTAATTCCCCCTCAGAGGGCCCCTCGCGGGAACCCGCAGGAACTGTATATTGGGAAAATCGTAGTAGGTTTATCCCCAATAGGAGCGGCGCCATGCAACGGATTATGAAGGAGGGATTTGTTGCTGGGTTGATTGGGGCAGCAGCCGTGGCAGGATGGTTTCTGATCATTGATGCGATAGCCGGGGCTCCGTTCTTCACGCCAGCGATGCTTGGCTCCGCAGTGTTCTGGACGCTCCGCGACCCCGTACTGGTGGAGGTGGCCTTCCCTCCGGTCATTGCATACACGATGCTGCACGTCGTGCTGTTCGCACTCGTCGGCACCACCGCCGCGGCCCTTGTGGCGCTGGTCGAGCATGTCCCTTCGACGATGTTCGTGATGGTCGTCTTCTTCGCCATCTTCGAGGTGGGTTTCTACATCGTCGTAGCCACGATGGCCGAGCCGCTCCTCGGTCGTTTGGCGTGGTGGAACGTGGCCATCGGCAACCTCATTGCCGCACTGGGCATGGGTTACTACCTGTGGCAGATCCATCCGAAAGTCCGGGAGGGGTTGCTGATGCACCCCCTAGGTGAGACCGCTGACGGCGAGTAGTTAACGCGGTTGTGTTTTGTCGGTAGGAGGTGAGTGACAGTTATAGACCTACAACAATCCGCAAATTGCTCATGACCAGCTGCCGCAGAGCGGCAGCGGCGGCGATTGTTCTCGAAACCGTGTCCCTTCCCCGGTGGTCGATCAGCGCTTCACGCCGTCGCACCCAAGGAGATCGCTAATACACGCCGCACACCCCGCAGACAAGGCTGCAGCGGGGAAGGGCGTTTTGCAGGTGCATCAGGGGAAAGTAGTGGAGCCCGATGGCTGATAGGCGTACCGAATGGTAGGGCAACCTGCGGTCACGCCGGGGCAATAGTAACCGAGAAACTCGAGCTTGGCGTAGTGCTTGTTTGCCGTTCTGACAACGTAGACGTGGCCATCTGGTTCGAGCAGGTGAGACAAGACGTTGTACCGGTACCAATCGTCGAATGCCGGATTCGGAGAGACCGAACCAAGCCGGTTCACTACGAATCCCGTCGATGGTGCGGCCGTCACTTCGTCGAAGGAGGTCTCTCCCAAGTCGGCGGCGGCACCTGCGACCATCACGTTAAAACGCCGGAATGCGAGGTCCCAACCCGCCGTGTCAGGCGGTACCACGACGGATCCTGTGGTGAAGTCGAAAAAACGCCAATTGTCTGTGTCCCGTGCGTCGATAGTCACGGTGTCAACAGCTGCAGTATCGACCGTTCTGAAGTTCGTAAGAATGGCAGAGGGTTCAAATGTGGGTGCCTCGCGCCGCGCCACCGACATCGCAACGAGATAGCCGAGCACCACGACAAAAAGGGCAAAACCGAGGATAAGTCCGAGAGGAGCGCGGCTGGAACGATCGGTCATCTCATCGTGACGCCAAGTGTGACTGAGGGGAACAGCAGGCTTTCCGTCGGTAAGCTAATCCTGACTGGTTTGCCACACTAGTTAGCCGGGAGTAACGATATTGCGGTTGTCGAGCATCAAGATCGATTGGCCTGAACCGCGAGCGCGCAAATTCAGGCAGGCTGCCTTTGTTTATCTGCATGTTGCCGTGCTGTACGAAGCCGCGGCGTATGCGATGCTCGGCACAGGCCGGTTGCCGAGACACTTTGGTCCTCCCTGGGTGTGGTTGGTGGCGGGGGCTGCTGTCGCAGCGGTGGTATTTGTTGGACTCTACGTTTGGCGGAACGCGTGGTTCGCCAGGATCGTATGGGTCGTGCACGGGCTACGGCTCCCCGCGCTCGTGAAAGGGGCATTCTTCACCGGGACGGGCGGTCTCATGCCACCGAGCTTCTATCACACGGCGATTGTGGTGGTTGTGATCAATCTTTGGATGCTGGCACGTGCGGGTTGGGATCTATGAGCTTTCGGACGTACTACGAGTTGGAAGGTGGGGATCGATCCCGCCTCGGCGCCCAGGTTG
>JBDHDY010000065.1:0-13439 GCA_039591275.1 Gemmatimonadota bacterium
GTGTCAGAACCGTCCTCGTCGTCAGTGACTTTGAGTCCTATATCGTACGAGCCGTTATCATCAAAAGTGACGTCCACTGTGACTCCGGTGGCGTCGTCATATTCGCCGTCGTTGTCGAGATCCCACTCGTACAGCACGATCGTGCCATCAGGGTCGCTCGAGCCACTACCATCTAGCGTAATCGGGGATCCCTCGTCACCGTCGTAGGGACCGTCGGCGTCGGCAACGGGTGACTGGTTGCCCGGCTCTGGCGCTGCGCCCTCGACTGTCAGTATGTGGGTGACTTGATCGTACACAAAGTGCACCTCGCTGCACGACTCGGGTACGCTGAACGGGATGTTGGGACCGCCGGGAACCCCATTCTCACCATAGTTCTCATCCCAACTCTCGTTGATCGCCACCTTCACGTCGTAATTGCCCGCGGGAAGTCGCGCCGAAGACGTGAGTATCCCGTCCCCGTCCGGGTCCTGCAACCACGAGCGTAGACACCACGGCTGCCAGTCGCCCGAGCAGCCGATCTCTGTCTGATAACTGCCTGGTGCAGTTGCGATAATGGAGCCCTGGTTGTCGGTCACCCAGTGCGTCTCGTGGGAGTAGTAGAATTTGACGTCAGTAGCGTCAGCCAGACTGAGCGGAATGTTGGGTCCGTTGGGCGCGGCGTTGGCTCCATAGTTTTCATCCCAACTATCGTCGAGCGTTGCCTTGTATTCCCAGCTGCCCGCTGGAACATCAAATACCCCCTGCCACGTGTCATCCTCAGCGTCGAAGGCCAAGTGCGTGTCGGCACAGTCCGGCTGCCAGTCGCCGGAGCAGCCAAGCTCACTCTGGAGGCTGCCGGCGACGGTGACGCTTACCGGCTGGGGTTCGGGCGGCGCCGGACCAACGGTCAGGAACTTCAGTTCCTCCGTGCCGTACTCGAAAGAGAACAGCATTTCGACACAGTCGGACGGGACAGTGAACGGGATGTTGGCACCCCCTGGCAGGCCGCCTGCGCCATAGTTTTCGTCCCAACTTTCACCGATCGCCACCTTGACTTCATAGTCTCCGGCAGGCAGCTGTTGCGTTCGCCAGGTGAAAACGCCGTCCCCGTCCGGGTCCTGCAGCCACGAGCGCAGGCAAGCCGGGTCCCAGTCGCTGGCACAACCGAGCTCGCTCTGGAAGTTCCCTGGAGCAACCACAATGATCGAGTTGACGTTATCGGTCACCCAGTGCGTCTCGTGGGAGTAGTAGAACTTGACGTCGGTAGGATCAGCCAAGCTAAGCGGGATGTTCGGCCCGTTAGGCGTGGCGTTGGCACCATAGTTCTCAGTCCAGCTATCGTCGAGAGTTGCCTTGTATTGCCAGTCGCCGGCCGGAACGCTGAACACCTCCTGCCACGCGTCATCGTCGGCGTCGAACTCAAGGTGCGTGGCAGCACAATCCGGCTGCCAGTCGCCCGGGCAGCCCAGTTCCTCTTGCAGGTCGCCTACAATCGTCACGCTCGCCGGCTGATTCGATGTGGCTGAGAACTCCGGCAGAATCACCGCCGCCGGTGCGGTTGGCTCGTCCACACTATCCGCGCACGCAAACACCAGGACCGCAACAGTTGATCCCAGTAAAAACTTTCTCACACGCATGATCACCCGCCCTCGAATGGTTGACGGAACTCATGTCAACGTTGTCCCCATACCAGAGAACGACAAGGGGAATTCCACTCGGGTTTCGTCGCAGGTAATGTGCCGGGAGTACCCGTCGTGTCGTCCCTCCGGACCCCGCCCTGTCACGCGCTTGAGCGCCTAGTCCTTCCTATTTGGCATGCAACCTAGTTTTGCAGTGCAGACTCCACGCCACACGTTGCCCGCTTGGTCGGCGTGCATAATTCCAACAATATCAATAAGAATAAGGGTCGTACCGCTGGGCTCATTCACATCTAACCGGCTGACCGCCGCGCCCTGAGGAGGACGCCGACCTTCGAGACGCCGTGCTACGCCTGTCCTGATCGTGCCCTGAGGAGTGCTCCAGCGGAGCACGCCACGAAGGGCGCAGTCGAAGGGCACGGCTCCTCAGGACGGCGGTTGGCGTCCGTCTCGAAGGGACCGACCGCTTGTCGTTCCCGTTATGAGAGAAGACGATCGTGTGCGCGACTGGTCTGGTCACCGGCTCATGGTCACCGGCTCAGCTTTGCACACGTGCGGCGGGACATCCACCCGCAATCCTCGTCTATCTGCGGCGCTACTCCGCTCGCATCGCAACCGTCGGACTCACTCGGGTTGCGCGGCGCGCAGGCAGGAAGGACGCGAACATGCCGGCAGCCAACAACACGACGACAATCCCGGCGAATACCACGGGATCGGCCGAACCGACGTCGTAAAGCAACAGCGAGATCATGCGTGCCAATCCGAGAGCCAGGGCAACGCCGAGCGCCATGCCCACGGTCAACTGCTTGAGCCCCTGGCGCATCACGAGGCGGATGACGTCCTTCGGCGTGGCACCCAACGCCGCCCGCAGGCCCATCTCGTGGGTGCGTTGATTGACGCTAAACGACAGCACGCCATAGAGTCCCACCGTCGCGAGGAACAGCGCGACCCCACCAAAGATGGTGAACATCACGCCGAATATCGTGAAGAAGGTCTGAGCCTGGCGGATGGTCTCGCCCAGCGTGTTCACCTGCGCCAGTGGCAGGTTGGCATCGAGTGAGGTCACCACGCGTCGAGCCGCGGCCGTGAAGTCGAGCGGATCGCCGCGCGTGTGCACAATAATGTTCACTGCAAAGGATGGACGCTGGGCCAGGGGCAGGTAAATCGCCGCCTCTGACAGGATGAATGCATCCGACTCGAGATACAGGTTCTGCGCGACACCGACGATGGTAAACCAACGTTGGTCTCTCGTTCTCACAGCTCCCTGTTGCAGCGTTCCACGCAGCTGCAACCGCTTCCCGATCGGGGACTCCTCCGGAAAGTATCGCTCTACAAACGATCGATTGACGATGGCGACAGGGAGCCCCTCCGCATTGTCGGCTTCGGTGAAATCTCGCCCCTCGACCACGCCGGCCTCGATCGACGTGAAGTGCTCCGGCGATATCGAACCCAAGCGGGCGCTCGGATAGTCGCGGTCGCCCAGATACGTTTCCCCTTCCAGGGCAAACCGTCCATTCCCGAACCCGACGACAGGGAGATCGGTGGTGACCGACGCCGCCAGCACGCCGGGTTCGGCCTCGAGCCGTTCGATGAGATCCCGGAAGAATTGCAGGCGGCTCTGGTCGTTGGGATAGTCGACCTCGGGAAGCGAGATGTTCGCCGTCAGAATGCCTTCCGTGGCGAACGCATAATCGATGTTGGAGAGGTTGGTCACGCTCTTCACCATGAGGCCCGCTGCGACGAGGAGGGCGCACGAGAAGGCCACCTCCATGACGACGAGCGAACGGCTCAACCGACCGATTCGCAGGCTGGAGCTGCCCCGTGAGTCATCCTTGAGAACCGCGTTAACGTCGGCCCCCGATGCCCGTAGGGCCGGTAACATGCCCGACAGCAGGCTCGCCGCGACGGTGAGTCCCAAGACGAACAGCAGGACACGCGGGTCGATCGCAATCGCGAACCAGAACGGTAGACCTTGTGGGAACGACTGAAGGACGCCGTTGAACAGTCGCACACCCAACTCCGCCAGGCCGATGCCCAGCACGGCACCGAGCACCGCGATGACCGTCGACTCGGCGAGCAGCTGCACAACCACACGGTGACGGCTCGCCCCCATTGCCGTGCGGACGGCCACCTCCTTGCTACGCAGGCTCGCCCGTGCTAGCAAGAGGTTGGCAACATTGGCGCATGCAATCAGCAGGACGAGCCCCACCGCCCCGAGCATCGTGAACAGCAGCGACGCGGTCTGGTATCCGATGAGCTCGCGAACGTACGGACCGACCGCTACGCTCATCCCTTCGTTCGTTTGCGGGTACTCCTGGCCGAGTCGGATCATGATCTGGGAGAGATCGGCCTGCGCCTGTGCTATTGATACGTCATCCTTCAGCCGGCCCAACATGGGGAATACGGCAGGCCCTTCGCCGCGCGGCAGGGCTAAGTAATCCACCCGCAACGGTTGCCAGAGCTGCTGATTGACCGGGAACTCAAAGCTCGCTGGCATGACGCCGATGACCGTCGTCACCGTCCCATTGATGCGAATCGTCTTCCCCAACGCCGCGGCGTCACCGTTGAGCCGGTCTTGCCAAAACCGGTACCCGATGACGGCCACGGCCGGGGCTCCCAGCTCCTCGTCCGCCGGCACGAGTCCACGGCCCAACACGGGCGGTGTACCAAGCAAGCTGAACATATTGGCCGACACTAACGCTCCAGAGATCAGCTGGGGGTCACCCTCCGTGGGACTCACGTTGGCCGGCCCGAGCGACATCGCCGCGAGATCCTCGAACGTGGTCTGGCGCTCCCGGAGATCCTTGAAGTCGTGGATCCGGCCAATGAGCCGATTCGAGCCCTCCATGGGGTTGATTCGGTTGATGGCCATGATCTCCTGCGGTTCCTCGACCGGCAGGCCACGCAACACGACACCGTTGACGATACTGAACATGGCCGTCGTCAAACCGATGCCGAGACCGAGCGCCGACACGGCGGTGAAAGCCAATCCCGGCTTCCGTATCAGTCCGCGGATGGCGTAGCGAAGATCCTTCACCAGGTTATGCATGAGCAGCCTTTCTTCACCTCACAAGCGATACCCTCGACTGGCCTGACGGCGGATGGTTGAGTGACACACAACGCCGTCCGATGACTTCTACGAGTCGAGGGCTCATTCACTCTGACCGCCGCGCGCTACGGTTGCTGGACGACCCCACCCTTGATGACGAGCTCCACGTTCTGGAGGTAGTGCACACTCTCGAGCGGGTTTCCCTTGACGAGAATGATGTCCGCCAACCGCCCTTCCTCGATGCGGCCTGTATTGATCCGAAGCGCCTCAGCGGCGTATCTCGTAGCGGACAGGATCGCGTCGTTGGTGCTCAGACCAGCCAGCCGAACAAGAGCGTCCGCTTCCCGCCAAACGGCGTCACGGTGAAAAAAGCCGGGCGTCCCGGAGTCGGTACCCATGATGATCTTGCAACCGGCGGCGAAGAGCTGGGCAGCAGCCTTGGGAGCAATGCGCATTTCCAACTGAATCCGACCGAAATACGAAAGCGTGGAAAACTCCTGCAGCGATTCGATGATGGGATCGGCGAAGCGACCTAGCTCTCGATGAAGGCCAGGGTCGTCGAGCCGCTCCGGCCACGAAAGATGCGCTGGATAGAGCGTCACTCTGTGTGAGATAGACTGGCCGATGGGAATCTGCGTCAACGCCATCATGCGCAGTGTTTCCTCACTGTACAGCGGGTTCTGGTGTCCCGAGCCGGCGTGGTCCAGAAAGTCGGCACCTCCCTTGATCGCAATCTGGATCTCCTCGTCGGTGTATACGTGGACGCCAACGATCTTCCCCAAGCGATGGGCCTCGTCGGTAATCGCTTGCATCTGTTCGAGCGTCAGGCCCGTGTACGCCTTGATGACATCGGCACCGCCCTCGATGAGCCGGCGGGTGGCGTCCCGCGCTTCGTCTGCCGTGTGCACGGTCACGTTGAAGCGTCGGTGATGGCTGCGGGCAAGCTCTTCCGGCCAGTTCTGGATCCATCCACCGCCAATGAGAAGCCGCGGGCCGGGAATTTCGCCGCGTTCGATGCGCTCGCGCGTCTGCACGAGGGATTCGAGTTCCCCGCCGGCGTCCCTAGCGGTGGTCACGCCATGGGCCAGAAGTTGAGCCACCGACAGCTCCATGACTTCTGCGTAGTCATCGCGGACCATTCCATGCCACGTGGGATAATCCCCGTGACCGAGGATATCGAGATGGACGTGCGCATCGATCAGCCCCGGCATGACGGTATAGCCGTTGGCATCTATAACCTCAGCTCCTCGGGGTACGGCGAGATCGCCCTCATTCCCGACGGCGATGATCTCTTCTCCCCGGACGAGCACTACCGCGTCGGGACGGGGCGGGCCGCCGAAGCCGTCGATGAGAAAGCCGCCGACGATGGCAAGCGTCGGCTCTTGCGCGACCGCCTGCGACGCTGTGCCACTGATGATCGGCAACACGAAAGCAAGCAATGACAGACACGTGATGCGCATGGATCTACCCTCCTGGAAAACGCGAGACCTACCACCTCGAATATGCGCTCGGGACCCGGGAGAGATAGGGCCGGCCGGTCTCAAACTGAAGCTCGACTTGGTTCAGCAACTCGTGTGCAACTTGGCTGTGGCTCGCCGGTTGAACTACCACGACCGCGGAGGATCTCATGTCGGCCGATGTGCGCCTGACCTTCCCCCATTCCCGAAGTTGACGAAACAACGTTGTTGGTGCGAGTATCCGCTTGGCTGTCCCCCGCGTCAACCCGTATCATCAACATCTATTCCTACGTTGCTCGCGGACCTGGGGACTTGGTATCGAGGAACACACTTGAGCGTCACACAGGAGGGAAGATGAAGCTATTTGCATGGCCTGCAGCGATGGCTCTCACCACGGGCCTGGCGGTGAGTGCCACCTCGGTCGCCGCGCAAACTCAACCCCCGGATCGCTACCGGGAGCTCTCCCGCTCCATTTTCAAGGAGATAATCGAGATCAATACGACGCAGCGCGGCAACACCACCGAGGCCGCCCAGGCCCTGGCGGACAGGCTGCTGGCTGCAGGCTTCTCGGAGGAAGACGTGCACGTCTTGGTGCCGGCGGATGCCCCCACCAAGGGCAACGTGGTGGCGCGCTACCGGGGCCGCAACTCGGGCCAGAAGCCGATCCTCCTCCTGGCGCACATCGACGTAGTGGAGGCGCTCCCGGAAGATTGGAACATGGATCCGTTCACCTTCAACGAGGCGGACGGCTATTACTACGGACGCGGCGTCACGGACGACAAAGACGAGGCGGCTATCTACGTGACGAACTTCATCCGCATGAAAGAGGAGGGCTTCGTTCCGGACCGGGACATCATCGTGGCCCTCACCGCCGACGAGGAGGGCGGCCCCGCAAACGGTGTCGACTTTCTGCTCAAGGAACACCGAGAGCTCATTGACGCGGCGTTCGCCCTGAACGAGGGGGGCGGCGGATTCGAGCGGAATGGCCGCAAGGTGTCCAACAACGTCCAGGCGAGCGAAAAGAAGTACCTCTCTTTCTCCTTCGAGGCCACGAACCCGGGTGGCCACTCCTCGCTCCCAGAGAAGAAGAACGCCATCTACGACCTCTCCCAGGCGCTGCTGGCGGTGCAGGTCTACGACTTCCCGGTCATGCTCAACGAGGTGACGCAGGCCTTCTTTTCCGGGACGGCTGACATTGTGGGCGGCGCAACGGGTGACGCCATGAGACGGGTCCTCTCCGACCCAGGGGACGCGGATGCAGTGGCGGTGCTGGCTGGAGAACCGGCGTACAACGCCCGCCTGCGGACCACGTGCGTGGCCACGCTCCTCCAGGGAGGACATGCCAACAATGCACTGCCCCAGCGCGCCCAGGCCACTGTGAACTGCCGCATCCTCCCGGATCACGATCCGGCGGACGTCGAAATGCAGCTCCAGGCCCTGGCGGCCCCCTTCGACGTCACGGTAACGCCTGAGGGGAATGCAACACCCAGCCCGCCGTCACCTCTGACCGAGGAGGTCCTGGGTCCCATCCAGGGCGTCACCGAGCAAATGTGGCCGGGGGTCCCGGTGCTCCCCGTTATGAGCACTGGAGCCACCGACGGGCTCTACCTGCGCAACGCGGGCATACCCGTGTACGGCGTGAGCGGACTTTTCCACGACGCCGACGACGTGCGGGCCCATGGACAGGACGAGCGCATCCTCATCCAGCACTTCTTCGAGGGACAGGAGTTCCTGTTCAGGCTGGTGAAGGCGCTGACGGGGGGTGGAGTGGCGTAGGGAGGGTGAAGAACAACCGTGCCCTCCCACGGTTTCGGCCATATGAGAAACTGCGGGGGGGCAGGTCCAGTAGCTTCTAGGCTATTTCACTTTGATGCTTCCGCTCAACACGCTGTTGTCGCGGTCGAACTCATAACCATCGAGCACGACGTCCTCGACGGTCAGGGTATGTGTGCCGCGCGCTGCGCCGATGATCTCAAAGTAAGCATATCCACTGCCGGAGGTGACATCCTCGACGGCCTGTGTGCTGCCGTCGGGGCGGGACCAGCGAGCGAACACGGTCGCCTCAGCCGCGGCCAGGCTCTTCTCATTCTGAACCCGTACCAAGGCCCTGATTTCACGCTTCCCTTTAACCTTGGTGGCCGTCAGGTCAATGTCGGTGACGCGGGTGAGCAGTTGGGGCTCCGGAGGGGCCGCGCCCGGAGCACCGATCCACATATGGATGTGGGTTGTGCCGCGGTAGAAATCCGGCGCCCACAAGACTCCGATTCCCTGCTCATAGGCTACGATGCTATAGACCGTTCCCCATTGGGTGTAGGTGACCCGGGCATCGGGATATGCGGCTACCACAGCCTCCGGGTTCTCCTTCGCCAAGGTCGTGTTGACGCCAGCAGTGGTGATCCAGCCGCTGACCGCCTCGTACCAGCGTATGCTACGCACTATGTCATCGGGCGAGTTGCTGGCATGGCCGCCATCGGGGCCCCGATACCGCACGTCTACCTGTCCACCACCAATCACCGGGAAAGCACAAGAGGCGCGATCGCCAGCTTCCTCTACGCTCTGGCACCACAGTGGATCGCCGTATGCGTCCTCGACCTGGGCGCGGGTGTCTCCCAGGGCGACACCGGGCACGCTCACTCCTTCGACCACAATGCCTTCGGCGGGTGCGCCGCTCGTGGCAGCGGACGCGGAGCTTTGAAGATCCGCGTCATTGTTTAGCGAAGTAGGAGCGACGGGACTGTCGTTCGAACAACCCATCGCCAACGCTGCCACCACCATCGGTGTAAACCTAATAGCCGCCCCCCTCTTCATCCGAAATGACATTTCAGCCTCCTCTAATTGCTCTCTCGTACACGCATCTCAGCTATCTTCGACTACCGACTACCGGCCATGCGGCGAACAGTTTTCAATCATACCGCCAGCCGGCCACGCCAAAGCCGCCCCATCCGCTGCGTCCATCGGCCGGGGCAATATGACGTCACCGCCACTTCAAGTGCACGTACGAAACCCAATCATTAGAGATTTCTCATCGTTCTCTAATTCCTGCAGATGTTGCTCTTCGGGCCAACCGCTCGTTCGGTAGCCCTTGATGAGACTCTTTCGCGAGGAGGAACACGCTTCAACGAAGCAGAGAGCCACCGATTGCGCGTATTGAGCTGGTCAGCGGCAAGGCGGTTGTGATTACATCTGACCGCCCGACCGACTGACCGCCCGACCGCCCGTCCTGAGGAGGACGCCGCCCTTCGAGACGCCGTGCTACGCACGGCTCCTCAGGACGGCGGCAGGCGTCCGTCGCGAAGGACCTGACCGCCTTTTATGTGAGTCTCATCGGCTGCAGCTCGAGGTAGGTGGAAGAGCGCCATAGCCACTCGACGGGACCGTAGCGGAAGTGCCGCACCCAAATCGATGACACGATCAACTGCACCAGCCACACCCCCAACACAACGAGGATTTGTCCAATTCGCTCCAACTGACCGAACAGCCCGAAACCGTGGCCGTAAAAGATCGTCGTGCAGATAAGGGTCTGTAGCAGATAGTTGCTGAACGCAGTGCGCCCAACGGCGGCGAAGGGACGCGTCCATCTCTCCACGCGATCTGCCTTACAGATAAGCATCACGATGCCTATGTAGCCCAGGCTCACCAGGGGCGCCGCCCAGTAGTTGAACTGCGATCCGAGGAAGAACGAATACTCGAGCGCCCAGCCCGCAGCGAAGTTGCGAACGATGCCGTACGCCACCGCCGGCAAGCCGACCGCCAAGCCAAGTGCGGACATCGTGCCGTAGAATCTCTTGGACCTTTCACCGGTCAGTACACCCCACTTGAACAATGCCATGCCGACGAGCATGAGGCCGCCAGCCCGCCATCCACCCCACATTATGAAGACGCCAGTTTGGAAGAAGAGCGCGCTCGGGACGCGATGCTCCATCTGCGCCAGCCAACCGCTCTGATACGCCGCGATTTCGTTTTGCACCAACTCGGCCCTCGGTGCCCAGAGATCCAGCATCGGCTGATAGCTTTCTTCCGGCCAGTACGGCAATGACGACCCGGCAAAGATGTAGAACGCCGACGGAATTACCATGGCGAGCACGCCGAGGGTGAGCAGCGTCTTCGGTGTGCGTTTCCGGAACAGGTACACCACGAGCCCGCACAGGCTGTACACGACGAGGATGTCGCCGTGCCACAGCAGGTACGCATGCGCCAACCCGATGACGAACAACCCAAGGATCCGCCGGTAGTGTCGGCTCGCCGCTTTGCCGCCCTGCGCCTCGATACGCTCGCTCATGAGCACAATGCCGGCGCCGAACATCATCGAGAACATGCTCAGGAACTTCTGATCTGTGAGGAGGTGGCTGAGTTTCCACACCCAGCCGTTCACCCCGCTCAGGTCTCCGTAAGCCATGGGGTTGAAGTAGGCCGCGTAGATCATCGCGAAGCCCTGGATGTTCATGACGAGTATGCCGAGAAGAGCGACTCCGCGCAGCACATCCAACGCCTGGACGCGCTCGGCGGCGGGAAGCGGTGTAATCGATGCGGACGGCGGCGAAGTGGTCATGTGATTCTCGGCGAGGGAGATGGGGTGGTAGCCCGATTCCGGTGGTGCCGGGCCGGCTCTCGTACTCTGCGTTGATGCCTAGTACCTCACACTACGATGGCGTTCTGGAAGTGATTCAGCCAGGGGACAGTCTGTAGATCACCGCCTGAAGCGAAACAACCGCGTTTCCATCGGATTTCTTGCGGCGTCGATCGCCTTCCACTCGTGATAGATTATGAGTCAGCGGCTCGCTTGTCTATTGGACTGGATCTTGAGGGAGAGCATGGCTGACTGTGATCCTTGTTTCGTCCGAATTTCTCGGTCTGCACTAGGCCGGACGTTTGATACGGGCCGAACTCGATGCAGTGTCTTTGTCATTGGGGTGCTTGTATGCTCGGCTTTACCTAGCTGCACCTCGCACCGCACGGATTCCGCCGGTTCGCCGTCCGAGGATGACCAGCTTGCTGAAGCCGAGGTTCTGCAGTCACAGATAGAACGGTTGCGCGAGGAGACAGGTGTCCCGGGGCTTGTTGTAGCGGTGGCGGAGGGAGGTGCTGCACCGCTCGTAGCGGCTGCGGGATATGCTGACGTCGATCGTGAGACTCCACTCCGGCCCGACACACCGTTCCTCATCGGCAGCATCTCGAAGAACCTCTTCGCCACCATAACACTCATTCTCGTAGAAGAAGGTCTACTCGGATTAGGTGATACGCTTTCAGCCTATCTGGAATGGCCACGTGGGGATCAAATCACCATTCGCATGTTGATGAACCACACATCCGGCATCCCGGATTACCTCTCCACCCTCTCGCTGCTCAGCTCTCAGGAAGGCGTGCCAGAGTTCTTTTCCGAGCCTCACCCCCCGTCTGAAATCATAGAGATGATGCCGAGTCGTGCCCCGACCTTCGATCCGGGCACCCTCCAGAGCTACAGCAACACGAACGGTCTACTTGTGGGTCAGGTAATCGAGATCGTGACGGGGAAGTCCTTGGGCGAGGTGCTCGAGGAGCGCATCGTCTCCCGACTCGGCCTCGAGAACACCTATCTGTACGAGGAGAAAACAATCGATCTGCCACGTGCGCGAGGATACTGTGGAACGCCCGGATGGGTATCGTCGACCGGACAGCTCGTAGACTGCTCTTTCGCGGATGAAGCTCTACCGAATTCGGCGGACGGAAGCATTGCGTCGAGTGCGCTGGATCTTCTGCGCTATCACCAGGCGCTAAGGGGAGGAGAGCTACTGAGCGATGCCTCCTGGGAAGCGATGCGCCGCATCCAACCGGGCCTGGATAATGGGCTTGGTTACCTCATCATGACGGGCCCGCTGGGTGATCACGAAGGAAATGTCGGGAGGGCTATCGGCCACTTGTCAGCGAACTTGTACTACCTGGAGAGGGACCTCTTTGTCGTCATGATGCTGAACCGAGGGGATGCACCGCTTCCCATGCGTCGGTTTCTCGAGCTGCGATATGGGGAGGATTGGGGGGAGGACCGAGAACCCTGAGGGCCACAGATTGCGCAGATTAGGCAGATGAACGCGTGCTGGTCATCAACTCTGACCGCCGGTCCGCCCGACCGCCCGTTAACGGCAGGACTCGAACCGAATGCCTCGAGCGTCAGCGAGAGGCGAGGTCAAAGAGAGCCGCAGATTCCGCAGATCAAGCGGATGAGCGCGGATGCTTTCCCGATAGCCACTGACCGCTCTTCCACCCGCAACACATCCCGAAGGACGGCTGGTGATGAGATCGTTAGGACTAGCCCATCATCAGCCGACCCACCGCAATGAACGTCCCCACTGTTCCAAGCCAGAATACGAACATCCAGCGGATCACATCAGCCTTGGCAGCAGCAAGATCGGTGCGATACTCGGTCTGGAGCCTGCCGATCTGCGCGCGAAGTTCACCCCCGAGCTGGCCGACCTCCGTGCGAAGCTCGGCCCGGAGTTCGGCCAGTCGCTGCTCCAACTTGGCATCAAACCGGGCGAAGTTCAGCTCGTTCAGCTCCCGGAGATCGGCACGGTAGGTGGCGTCCACCTGATTGAACCAGTCGCGTCCACCTGATTGAACCAGTCTACCATCTCTTGGGCAAGTTCCTCACCGAAGGTGTCGTAGAATTTCTTGGAAAGTCGCGCCGTCACCGGCATCAGTCGAGCTCCAGGACTGGTCCGGTGACAACATAAGTATACGCTCGGCGGCGCCGAGTATCCAAATAATGCGGTCCGAATCGTTTGAACGCGACTGTGGATGACGCGGTCGGATACGGATGCAAAGGCGTCGCCACTGACCGCACCACCGCCTGGCCGCCCGTTAACGGCAGGACTCGACCCGATTGCGCGAGCGAGGCACGCCCCGCGTGCCAACCCGAGCGCGAGGGAAAGAGACGGCCGGGCATGAGAAAGCCGCGCAAAGTTGCGCGATGATCCTGGGTTGATACCCGCGCCCTTCGACAAGCTCAGGACACGCTCGGCGCCTGCAGTGTCAGTTCTTCGCAGACGCAACCCAGGTCACAGACCCCCACCTGCTCAAGCCAGAGGTGTAGGAGATTTTTCAAGACCTGGCCGAGATCAGCAACTTGGACCGGGCGCTCTCGGAACGGTTCGAACACGGGGGGTATATTGTTGAGCGGAATGGGGAGATTGAGCTTGTAGAGTTTCGCCGGTTGTCTGACGAGCTCAGCCTATGCGGGATCCCGAAGGATGGTAGTCAGGTCTTGGATCTGTTGGACGATCCAGCGGTCGAAATTCTGGGGCAGGTGCACACGCACCCAGTATCCAGAGACACAAGGGTTCG